>JAZQOD010000040.1:0-4036 GCA_045627685.1 Prevotella sp.
ACATGGCTACGATCCGACTTGCCGGTATCTGCTACTTTCACACCGTTTACATACATGAAGAACACATCATCGTGAGAGTAGATGATGTAGAGGTCGTTCTGGAGATCGGCTTCTGTCAACTCGAATGTACGGCGGAGATAGAGGTCGGAGTTGGTGTCTCTCCAAGGGGTGTGGACATGATCCTGGTCGTTTGTGCCGAATGCGCCACGACCGTCGCGCCACTTTGAATCATCGAAATCAGGCTTTTCCCAACCATCTGCTGGCTGGCGGCGTGTCATCTTTGCCTCCCAAGGACCTTCGTCGGCCATTGGCAGTACTGACTCGAACACTTCATGTGTGCCGTTGCCCATGAAACAATAGGTTGTACCATCAACGCGGAGGAGACCGTCGATTGGCTTTTCATCGTTGTCCCAATGGCGGGTGCTACCCTCGTTCAACTTGTCGTAAGGACTCCAAATCGAGAAGTAAGGGTCGGAAACGATTACTGGTACGGAAGGAAGACGGAGATCGGTTGCCTTGTATGGCTGAAAGATTTCAGCTGTCTGAGCCTTGGCGAATGAAGCCAAAGCAACCATAGCAACGAGAATCAGAGATTTCTTCATACTTTTTTTCTAGTTTTGGTTGATATTAAACGGTTTTATAAATTGTTTCTTTAGAGTTTAAGATGTCAATCTTCAGGTTTGCGGAATGCTTTTCGTAAGCAATTCACCCAAAATCTCTACAAAGGTATAACATTTTTTAAAGAAAACGAAGAAAATGAGCGATAAATTTTCAATTTATTAAAAAAAAGTGGCATTGACATAGGTCAACAACGCAAATATTCCCGTGCAATCGTTTGAGCAAAGCGTTAATTACACTATGGTAACATTACATAATACAATGATGCCGATTTGTACAAGTTTCGTGTTTTGTTCATGAAGGGCCCTCCATCAATGACGCAAAAAAGGCGAACCGAAGTCCGCCTTTTGATATTTCGTTGTTCACTGCATTACTTTACAGGAACTGTGCGCTTTGCGTTGAGCAGAAGGTCAACCTTGCCCTCGTTCACGAGTTTCAGAACGAGCTCACCGAAGAGGGTGTTCTGCCAAGCAAACCAGTCGCGGGTGTACTTGTGAGGGTTGTCCTTGTTGAACGACTCATGGATGAATCCCTTGCCTGCATCGGTGTTCTGGAGCATCACGAGACAGTCCTTGATTTCCTTGTCGTCCTGCGATGTGAACGCCTTCATCATGATCGACATTGGCCAAGGCATATCGTAACCTACGTGTGGGCCACCGATTCCTTCGCCTGCCTTACCCTTGAAGAAGTATGGATTGTCCTCGCTCCATACGAAACGACGGGTGTTCTGGTAGATTGGATCGTTTACATCAACATCACCGAGATATGCCATAGCGAGGAGCGATGGTACGTTTGCGTCGTCCATGAGCAACTGGTTACCGAAACCGTCAACCTCGTAAGCGTAGATATCGCCATACTTTGGATGGTGGTTGATAGCATACTTCTGGAGTGCTTCGCTCACCTCATTTGCCAACTCTGTGCACTCTGCTGCTGTCTTAGCATCGTTGTTTACAGTGCGGAGAATCTCGGCAGCCTTCTTCAAAGAAGAAACAGCCATGAAGTTTGAAGGCACGAGATAGAGGAAAGTACATGCGTCATCACTTGGGCGGAAGAACGAGCAGATCAAGCCGCATGGCTTTGCTGGGTTACCAAGACCGTGGTTTGCTACAGTGTCGCCCTGACTTGCGGTAACGCGCTGGAAGTGATAAGGACCTACTCCGTCCTTGCGCTGCTGCTCCTTGAAGGTCTTGAGGACATTGCGGATGGCTTCCTGCCAGAGGGTACCGAAAACGCTTGCGTCACCGGTCTTCTTCCAGTAGTCGTAAGCCAGACGGATTGGATAGCACAATGAGTCGATTTCATACTTACGCTCGTGGAGTTCCATCTTCATATCTGTGTAGTCTGACTGCCACTCACCACCTACAGGACCATCATTGAATGCGTTTGCGTATGGGTCGATGTTGATGCACTTGAACTGACGGAGGATTGTTCCGCGGAGCATCTTCTTCAACTCTGGATCCTCATTAGCAAGTTGGATGTAAGGATAAACCTGTGCACCTGAATCGCGCAACCACATTGCGTGGATATCGCCTGTATAAACAAAGGTGTCATCCTCGCCGTCGGTCTGGTCAATACGATAGTGAACAGTTGTGTCGATGGTGTTTGGATAACAGTTCTCGAACATCCAGCAGAGGTAAGGATTCTTCTTGAGAAGCTTCTTCACCTTTTCGATCTGACGCTCAACAGCCTCAGAACGGAACAGACGGTCTTCCACGTTTGGACGCTGACAAACATAGGTAATCTTGGTGTTGTCGGAAGCAACAACCTGTGAAGGAACAACCTCTAATGTTGAGGCGTTAGCACCGGTGCTCATTGCGAGAGCAAGCGCCATTCCAGCGAAAAATTTGTTTCTTTGGTTCATTTGATTGAGTTTTTAGTTTTAAACTTGTGACTACAAAGTTAGGAAAAAATATTGAGCGCACAAAATTTCACACCACAAAATCTCATATATCTTTGTGCAATTTTCCGCTCTTCGCCCCTCATTTCTCTTTAATATGTAAACTAATAATCACAAAATCACACCTCTCCCATCCACTCCTTCTAGAGCAAACTGCATGCAAAAATCATTGGCAAACAGGCGTTCCAATGCCTTCTGTTTGCAAAACCTATGGAATGAACCCGTCGGAACGGCGTGCGGACATGCTCATTCTGCCGCTTTCATGCCCTCATTCCGCTGTGATAAGGGGCTCATTTCACCGCTTTTTTGCCCCTTTTTCGGCATTCCTTGAGTTGTATTTGGCACAAGAGCCGGCGCCTTGGTTCACAACTGTCTGAGTATCATCGCTTTATGGAAACGGCTCAAATTTCGTGTATTTCCGCCTAAAATATTTCTCGTTGAAAATACGCGAATCTCACGAAGCCTTTTGTAATGTTCTTTCCCACCTCTCTCTGAAATTCGCAAATAATCTCCTCCTTTGCGGAAGGCACAAAAAAAAACACTCAAGAAAACCTTGAGTGCTACTGTCTGTTGTAGCGCGGGGGGGTCACGATCCCTCGACCTCCGGATTATGAATCCGACGCTCTAACCAGCTGAGCTACCGCGCCAACACTTTCACAACCAATCACGAACGCAAGCACCTCGTTTCCTCGAATGCAAAACGCCTCGTTTTCAATTGCGGGTGCAAAGGTACACAAAATTTTCCATTCGTGCAAGAAAATCACAAAAATAATTCAAAGAAAAATTAAAATCACCCTTTCAACACCCCCTATTCCACCCTTCACAGCCCCAATTTCGGTCTTCACAGCCCTCATTTCTGCCTTCACAGCCCTCATTTCGGCCTTTCCACACCTTATTATAATATAAAATGAGCGTCTTCGGCGGTATTTTCTTGCATATCTCGCTCGTTTGTTGTAACTTTGCATTGTGAAATTCTACCGAATAAAGAAACTCGACATATTTATCACCAAACAGTTCATGCTGCTGTTTGTTGGAACTTTCTTCATCTGCCAGTTCGTGCTGATGATGCAGTTCTTCTGGCGCTATGTCGATGATCTTATCGGCAAAGGACTCTCTATGGAGGTCATGGCACAGTTCTTCTGGTACATGGGACTGATGCTCGTGCCACAGGCTCTCCCCCTCGCAATCCTTCTTTCTTCACTCATCACCTTCGGTAACCTGGGTGAGAGCAGCGAGTTGACGGCTATCAAAGCAGCCGGCATCCCTCTTTTCCGTGCTTTCCGCTCACTGATTCTCATCACCGTCGGCATCAGCATCGGCTCGTTCTTCTTCCAGAACATGGTTGCCCCTGAGGCAAACAAGAAGATTGCGCAGTTGCTTATCTCTATGCGTCAGAAGAGTCCGGAGTTGGAGATTCCAGAGGGAATTTTCTATGACGGCATCCCTGGGAGCAACATCTATGTGAGCAAAAAGGATATGGAGTCGGGCAAACTCTATGGAGTCACCATCTACCGAATGACG
>JAZQOD010000041.1:0-40970 GCA_045627685.1 Prevotella sp.
CGTGCTGTCCCCAGTGGATGTTCTGTGGCCAGAGGTTCTCCGGACGGAGTGTGCGCGCGAGTCCTTCATAGGTCATCACATTCGGCATGCCTCGCTCAGAATGCAACAAACCGGTCTGTCGCTCGAAATACTCCTTGGCAGGGATTGCCCAGTAAGGACCATGACCGCTCACACCATCATCGGCCGACGAGGCGATATATTCCATTCCCGGATGGCGGCTCTTCACGAGGTTCTCGAGTTCGCGGTTGAGTGTTGCAGGAGGATATCCCTCGTTGCGTCCACAGTAGAGGGCGATAGAGGCGTGATGACGGATGCGACCAACATAGTCGTTGGCGTTGTTCATGAACATTTGCTCATCAGCAGGATCCGGTCCGTCGGCAGGGTTGGCAAGCCAGAAGTCCTGCCATACCATGATACCGTATTTGTCGCAAGCCTCGTAGAACTCATCATCGGCGGTCTGTCCAACCCAGTTGCGAATCATGTTGAAATTCATGTCGCGGTGGTATCTCACTGCTGTGTCGTACTCACGAGCACGATAGTTCAGGTTCTGCTCAGAGAATCCCCAGTTGCCACCCAGAGGCACTACACGACGACCGTTCACATAGATAGTGAGTTTTGTCTGCTTGTCCTTATATGTCACCTCGCGTATGCCCTGCTTGAAATGGATGGTAGAGAGTGTGTCGCCCTCTTCGCCAAGGAAGCAGAAACCAGCATCGTAGAGGTATGGTTCGCCGTAGCCGTTAGGCCACCAGAGGCGCATCTTCTGATCGCGCAGTTGGGCGCAGTCGGCAGGGTCGATGCGGAGTGAGCCTTCGCCTGGTCTTACCTTGACAGCCTTCTCGAATTTCACATCGCCAACCCATCCTACGAGGGTTCCGTTGAGCACACGACCAGTCTCGTTCTTGAAGTTCACCACTGGGTGCATCGTAGCGAGGGTGTCAGGCTGGTTGAGGGTTGTTGTCACCAATGGATCATAGAGATACATACCAGTCTCGGCGGTGAGGTAGATATCATTCCATATACCGATGTCGCGACCACGGACAGATGTTATCCAGTCCCATCCGACAGTGGCGTGGAAGGTAGGGTTGTCATATCCCAGCAGACCACCATTGATATCGGTAGTCTGGGTGTTCTTCTCCTTGACAGAACCAGGATGTGCCACACGCTCAATCTCGATGGCGAGCACATTGGTGGTGTTTTTATATACGAGTGATGTGATATCAAACTTACCACGCACGAAAGCACCCTCCATACGGTTCACCTTGCGACCGTTGAGCCATATCTGTGCCTTCCAGTTGATACCGTCGAGGTTGATATATATGCGCTTGCCGTTCCATTCCTTAGGAAGGTTGAACTCACGACGATACCAGAAGTTGGAGTTGAAGAACGACTCCGAGGTGTAGTACATATTATCATCGTAGTTCTGGTCGGCCACAGCCCCGGCATTGACATAACTCGTGAGGACAGTGCCAGGAACGGTAGCAGGAATCCAGTCCTTCACCGGGTAGCCAGGGATAGACACCACCTCGCCAGCCCAGCGCACCTCCGATTCACGCTGTATGCGCCAGTCGCCACCATTGAGCAACCACTTGTTGCCCTCGACAGCAGCCTCGGCATGAGGACGTGCGATGGTGCCGCCACGGCCCAGTGCTTCGAGTTCGACCATGACATAAGGTCTGTCGGAACCCTCTACCGACACGCGGAGATAACGGCCCTTCACCTTATCGACAGGAATCTCGTAGTACACACCCTGGTCGGTAGGCAGTGAGGCAAAAGCATTCCAGTTGCTGGCATCGTCGGAAATCTCAAGACGTCCCTTAGGAGCAAAGCCCAGCCAGTAGAGACGCACTTTCTCGACCTGTGCCTGAGCACCCATATCGACATACACCCACTGGTTGCCACCCTCGGCACTCATCCATGCACTCTGGAAACAGTTGGACGACAGCAGTTCGGTATCGACAGCCTTGCCCTGATAGTAGAACTTCAGGTCGGAGACGCGCCAATATTCAGCACCCTCCATGTTCATCAGCATCTTGAAATTGCCGATGGAATCGTTGCTTTCGAGAGCAAACCCCTGCTTTATGCGACATGCAGGGAGTGTCTCAGCACCACGCTCCTGCTTGTTTGGATCGGCATTGAGTTGATAGCGCATCGGAGGACCAGGCAGACCATTGTCGCTCTGAAGGCGGAGCATCTGGTGCTGTCCGTCCATGAGGCGGATGTCATAGCCCTTGGTAGCCTGTTCACGATGGTAAGCCACCACATAATCCATATATATACTGTCAACGCGCACTTTCATGTTGTGCCACTTTATCTCGTATGTGGCATTGTTGCCCATGATGGTGTTGCCCGACCATTCATTACCGTTGAAAGCCCAGTCGCGCTCACGGAGATTCGTCGGTTTGCCATTGAGCAGCACCTCCATCCAGGCAGGGGCAGCCTTGGCAGCCAGACCGTCGGTGATGAGTTGGGCGGTGAGGTTGAAGTCGTAACTTGAAGAGTGGTAGGCAGCATGGTTGAGGGTGAGGTTATGGAACACCTTCGTCTCGACGGTGCTTGCAGCATACGACTCACTCGGGCGTCCCGGGTAAACACCAATACCACGAGTCTTGCCATCGGTATTGTCGCCAGCCATCATCGCCACCGATGACAGCAGCATGAGAGCAAGCAATATGGCAGATGGGAGTCGGTCCCATGTTTTCTTTCCACGAGCAAAGAACTGCCAGAGCAGTGATACGGGTGCGAGGTCCTTCTCAGGAGCCAGCGTGCGGGTTGATTGGATTTTCATTCTATCGTTGTTGAAGTTGTTTTTCCATTTGTTGAAATCGCGGCGCGCATTGATGATAGCCTTCACATCGCCGATGTTGCCCTTTGCCAGCGACTGTGCCATTGCCACATAGTCGAGCAGCATACGTGTTCGCATGACACTCTTCAAACGCGATTCAGGCAGATTCTTGTAGAGCATCGTGAGGTTGTTGCGGAAGTTGAGGTAAGTCTTGCGCGGGTTGCCTTGAGGCAGAGTACCACCACCGAGATGATACACTCTGCTCTGTGGCAGACACATTATCTTTCTGCCCGCGATGCGCATGCGCCAGCAGAGGTCAATCTCCTCGTTGTGGGCAAAGAAACGCCCATCGAGACCTCCAGCGTCAAAATAATCCTTGGCGCGGATAAGCATACATGCTCCTGTTGCCCAATGTATCTCCATCGGGGAGTCATATTGGCCATGATCATGTTCCACTACATCAAATAATCGTCCGCGGCAATAAGGATATCCATGTTTGTCGATGAATCCCCCAGCAGCACCGGCATATTCGAACTGGCTGTCGGTTGATTGATCTGACGGCTTGTCGAACTGCGCCTTGAGGAGTTTCGGTTGGACAGCAGCAACATCAGGATGGCTGTCGAGATATTCCACCAGAGGGTCGAGCCATCCCGGAGTGACCTCCACATCGCTGTTGAGCAAGACGAAATATTCGGCAGAGATCTGTGCAAGAGCCTTGTTATAGCCTTCGGCAAAGCCCCAGTTCTTTTCAAGGACGAGAGTCTTCACCGTAGGGAACTCGTTTTTAAGGACATCCAGCGAATTGTCGGTGGAAGCATTGTCGGCAACCCACACCTCACAGTCAGAGGTAGTGTTGGCTACTACGGACGGAAGGAAGCGTCGCATCATCTCCGCACCGTTCCAGTTGAGAATAACAACAGCGGTTTTCATTTTATTTATCAACATATATGCCATTCACCAATTCGGCAATCTCCTTTGGCACCATGCGGGCAATACTCAGTCCTTTGCTTATGCGCTCGCGGATTTCTGTGCTACTCACATTATAGAGGCGAGTCTTAACAAACTGCACATTCGGCGGCATAGCGGTCTCGTCAACCTCGTAGCCCTTACGCGGATAGACAGCAATGCTGTGGTTGGCGAGGATCTCCTCGTATTCTGCCCAGTTGCTGAACTTCACCCAGTTGTCGGCACCGATGAGAAGCATGAACTCCTTGTCGGGGAAGTCCTCACGCAGATGACGCAGCGTCTGGTAGGAATACGACGGTTTGTCGAGGTGGAACTCATAGTCGCTTGCCACCAACCCCGGATGCCCTTCGAGAGCCTTCTGCACCAACATGAAACGATACTCGTCGGGCGAGAGGTTATTGTTCTGCTTCCACGGATTCTGCGGTGTCACCAGAAACCACACCTCATCGAGATGGAGTTTCTTGAGGAACGAGGCAGCCAACTTCACATGTCCGTTGTGGATAGGATCGAAGGTGCCACCGAAGATGCCGATGCGTTGTTTGGTCATTATCCGACAAAGTTTTTCACCAGTTCATACACCTCTGCCTCAGCCTTTGCCAAATCATCGTTGATGACGATATGATCGAACTGTGACGCGAAGGTCATCTCGTATTCAGCCTTTGCAAGACGCTGCTCGATAACCTCAGGAGCGTCGGTCTTTCGTCCCTCAAGGCGACGACGGAGTTCCTCGATTGATGGTGGTTGGATAAAGATGCTCATCGCCTCGTCCTGATACTGACGTTTGATGTTGCATCCACCCTTCACATCCACATCGAAGGTGACATTCTCGCCAGCAGCAGTCTGGCTCTCCACCTGACTTTTCAGTGTGCCGTAATACTTGTCGGTATATACCTCTTCGTATTCCACGAAGGCATCCTCGGCAATCTTTGCGCGGAACTCGTCAGGGGTGAGGAAGAAATATTCCACACCGTTCTGTTCAGTGCCACGAGGTGCACGAGTGGTGCACGAGATAGAGAAATGGATGTTCAACTCAGGGTGCTCGTTCATCAGCCACTGTACGATAGTGCTCTTGCCCGAGCCCGAAGGTGCCGAGAAAATAAGGAGTTTTCCTTTATTCATAATGTTATTGTTTTTAAAGCGCATTCAGCACCTGTTCCTTGATCTGCTCCAACTCGTCTTTCATCTTTACGACGATGTTCTGCATCTCAGCCTGATTGGACTTGCTACCAGTCGTGTTGATCTCGCGACCCATCTCCTGAGCGATGAATCCGAGTTTCTTGCCCTGACCACCGTCCTGCTCAGCCATTGTCTCGCGGAAATAGTTCAGGTGGTTGGCAAGACGCTGCTTCTCCTCACTGATGTCGAGTTTCTCGATGTAATAGATGAGTTCCTGTTCCAGACGGTTCTTGTCGTAGTCCACCTCTTTAAGAGAAGACAGGTTTTCGATGAGACGAGCACGGATTTTCTCGACGCGCGACTGCTCGTATGGTTCGATAGAGTTCATGAGAGCCTCGATGTTGTCCACCTTCTCGTTGAACTTCTTCTCAAGGGCAGCACCCTCCTGGCGACGGAAATCAACCAAAGCATCGAGAGCCGCATTCACAGCCCCGCTGACAGCCGTCCACTCCTCGTCGGAGAGTTCCTCAGCCTCCAACTTTGTCATCACATCAGGCATACGCAACAGGGTGCTCCACTCAACAGGAGCAAGATTCATCTCCTGCTCATAGGCAATGCGGTTGATCTGGTCGTAGTAGTAGCGCACCATCTCTGCATTGATAGGAGTAGCATCCTGAGTGGCATTCTTCTCCACCCAAAGAGAGAAATCCACCTTTCCGCGGATCACCTTCTGCTGGATGAGTTGTCGGATTTCCATCTCTTTCTCACGATAGAGAGGAGCGATACGGGTACTGAGGTCAAGCGACTTCGAATTGAGCGACTTCACCTCTACATTAATCTTTTTTTCGTTGAACGCTACGACCGCCTTGCCGTAGCCAGTCATTGATAATATCATACTTTTTTTTCGGTTTATATTCTCATAAATAGCCCAAATGGGATAAATAAAGCCACGCTTTGGGGTTAAATTTTTGCAAAAGTAATAATTTTGCCGGAAAAAATCGTATATTTGCAAATTAAATAATAATTATAATGGAATAATGGCTTGTATTTTGAACATTGAAACAAGCACGAGCGTATGTTCGGTGGCTGTTGTGGACGAAGGTCATGTCATCTGGAATGAAGAAGATCATAGCGGTCCAAACCATGCTGTCAGCCTCGGTGTTTATGTTGATCAGGCACTCTCGTTCATCGATAACAGCGGTCTTCAGGTAGATGCTGTGGCAGTGAGCAGCGGACCAGGATCATATACCGGTCTGCGTATTGGAGTATCCATGGCGAAGGGCGTTTGCTATGGCCGCGATGCGAAACTGATTGCCATCCCGACACTCCAGGCTATGTGTGTGCCATTGCTGCTCGGTGAGAGCATAGAGGAAGATGCACTGCTCTGTCCGATGCTCGATGCCCGTCGTATGGAGGTGTATGCCGCTGTCTATGACCGTGCATTGCGCGAAGTGAGAGCAACAGGTGCCGACATCATTGATGAGAACTCATACAAAGAGATACTCGACGAGAAGGTGGTATATTTCTTCGGTCCGGGAGCATCAAAGTGCAAGGAGGTGATAACCCACCCGAATGCACGTTTTATTGACGACATGGAACCCCTTGCAAAGGATATGGCACCACTCGCCACAAAATGTTTCTACCGACAGGAGTTCGAGGATGTAGCATACTTCGTGCCATTCTACCTGAAAGAATATCAGGCAGCATTACCAAAGAAACTTGTTTAATATGAATATAAAAGGATTAGATTACAATACACAGCGAGATAAACTGCAACTGCCGGAGTACGGTCGTGAGATAAAGAAGATGGTGGACTACTGTCTTACTCTTGAAGACCGTTATGAGCGTCAGGTATGTGCGGAAACCATTGTCAGTACCATGGACCGTATGTTCCGTCAGGAATGCAACCGTGAAGACCGCATGCAGAAACTGTGGGATCATCTCGCAATAATGTCTGACTTCAAACTTGATATCGACTATCCTGTTGATATCACTCAGGCACATAATATTGCCCAGCGCCCACAGCCGTTGGCTTATAGCCAGAAAAATCCAAGGGTGCGCCATTATGGTGCGATACTCTTTGAAGTTTTCGATAAGTTGAAGAGCATGCCAGCCGGCGAGGAGCGCGACGCATTGACGGAACAGGCTGCCAACCAGATGAAACGCTGTCTGGTGGAGTGGGGACATGGCTCTAACGACGACGAGAAGGTTGCTGTTGCCCTGGCACGCTATCCCGATGGTGTGATACAACTCGACCTCTCTACATTCCGCTTTGCTCAAGTGCATGTGGCGAGTGCGCCAAATAACAAGGATAAAAAGAAAAAGAAGAAGTAGCCTATGGGAGCATTCATCATTGAAGGCGGCCATCCGCTGAAAGGTACTATCGTTCCTCAGGGTGCCAAGAACGAGGCGCTGGAGGTTATCTGCGGCACACTCCTCACCAACGAGGAGGTGCGAATCAGTAATGTGCCCGACATACTCGATGTAAACAATCTCATCAAACTGCTGAAAGATATCGGCGTGAAGGTGACACGACACTCGCGCAACGACTACTCTTTCCAGGCTGACGCTCTCAACCTCGACTATCTCGGCAGTGCGGAGTTTGTGAAGAAGTGTGCATCACTGCGTGGCAGTGTACTTATGATTGGTCCTCTTCTCGGCCGTTATGGCAAGGCCACTGTGGCAAAGCCAGGTGGTGATAAGATTGGTCGCCGACGTCTCGACACCCACTTCCTCGGTTTCAAGAACCTCGGAGCCGACTTTGTGCATAATGAAGAAAACAACACTTTCAGCATTACCGCAGAGAAACTGAAAGGAACATATATGCTTCTTGATGAGGCTTCGGTAACCGGTACTGCCAACATTATCATGGCATCGGTACTTGCAGAAGGCACGACGACAATCTACAATGCCGCCTGTGAACCATACATCCAGCAACTGTGCCACATGCTCAACGCAATGGGTGCAAAGATCACGGGTATTGCCTCGAACCTTCTCACCATCGAAGGTGTGGAGCACCTCCACGGGACAACACACCGCGTTCTGCCGGATATGATTGAGGTAGGATCATTCATCGGTATGGCAGCAATGATAGGCGAGGGCATACGAATCAAAGATGTGTCGATACCAAACCTCGGTATCATTCCAGATGCGTTCCGTCGTCTGGGAATAGAGATTATCGAAGACGGTGATGACCTCGTGATACCAAAACAGGAACATTATCAGATAGACTCGTTTATCGATGGCACAATCATGACGCTCTCTGATGCCCCATGGCCGGGACTCACACCTGACCTCATTTCTGTATTGCTCGTTGTGGCAACCCAGGCGAAGGGATCGGTGCTGTTCCACCAGAAAATGTTCGAGAGCCGATTGTTCTTCGTTGATAAACTCATCGACATGCGCGCACAGATCATCCTTTGCGATCCACATCGTGCTGTTGTGGTGGGACACGACAGAAATATCCGTCTGCGTGGTGGCAGGATGTCGAGTCCGGATATCCGTGCCGGTATTGCATTGCTCATCGCAGCACTCTCAGCCGATGGCACAAGTCGCATTGAGAATATCACCCAGATTGACCGTGGCTATGAGGATATAGAACAGCGTCTCAATGCCCTCGGAGCAAGGATAAGTAGAGAGTAAGATGATAAAACAGGAAGAAGTATATAAAATTGGCAAACTCGGAAAGCCTCATGGTATCAAGGGCGAGATATCTCTGATGTTTCAGGATGATGTGTTCGATCGCGTTGATGCCGACTATCTTGTGCTTTGCATTGACGGAATAATGGTGCCGTTCTTCATGGAAGAGTACCGTTTCCGTTCGGATGAATTAGCCTTGGTGAAGTTCGAGGATATAGACACTCAGGAGCGTGCTGCCGAACTGACAGGTTGTGAGGTGTTCTTCCCACGAGCACTTGCAGAAAGCGATGACAGCGAAGGAATGTCGTATGCACAGATCGTTGGCTTCTCTATCGTTGACGAGGCTTCTGAAATTAATGTGGGCATAATTGCTTCTATTGACGATTCCACCGACAATATCCTTTTTGAACTTGAAGATGGTACGCTTATTCCTGTTGCCGATGAGTGGATAAAGGATATTGACACTGATAACAAAATAATAACAATGACCTTACCAGAAGGTCTTATACATATCAATGAATAATAGTTTATATTCATCCCCCTCGGGGGATTTGAAGGGGGGCAAGAGGTCCTCTATATGCATCCTCGGCTCTACCGGTTCCATCGGTACTCAGGCGCTCGATGTCATTGAGAAGAACCCTGACCGCTATGAGGCGTATTGCCTTACCGCCAATACCCGTGTGGAGATGCTGGCAGAACAAGCACATAAGTTCCACCCAGCGTGCGTGGTCATTGCCGATGAGAGCAAATACGAACAGTTGAAGGAACTCCTGGCTGACTGTCCTGATATCAATGTCTATGCCGGTGCTGATGCCCTCGACCAGGTTGTTGAGGCCGAACCAATAGATATGGTGCTCACTGCAATGGTGGGTTTTGCCGGTCTGTCACCAACAATCCATGCCATCAAGGCGCGCAAGAAGATATGCCTTGCCAACAAGGAGACTCTCGTGGTGGCAGGTGAACTCATCAACGCCCTTGCACAGCAGTATCACGCTCCAATCCTGCCTGTCGATTCAGAGCATAGCGCGATATTCCAGAGCATAGTAGGCGAAGATTTCAACGAGATAGAGAAAATTCTTCTCACAGCGTCGGGCGGTCCTTTCCGTAAGTTCACCCTCGACCAGATGAAGACTGTCACAGCCGCTGATGCCCTGAAACACCCTACATGGGACATGGGTGCGAAGATCACCATCGATTCTGCATCAATGATGAACAAGGGATTCGAGGTGATCGAGGCAAAGTGGCTCTTTGACGTTCCAGCCGACAAGATTCAGGTGCTCGTACATCCACAGAGCATCGTGCATTCCGCAGTGCAGTTCCGTGATGGAGGCGTGAAAGCCCAACTCGGTGTGCCTGATATGCGACTGCCTATCCAGTATGCGTTCTCTTTCCCAGAGCGTCTGTATCTCGATTCGCCACGCCTCGACCTGTTCAAGCAACCGTTGGAGTTCTTTGAACCAGATATGGAAAAGTTCCGCTGCTTGGCAATGGCATACGAAGCAATCCGCCGTGGTGGCAATGCTGCTTGTGTGCTTAATGCAGCCAATGAGGTCGTGAACCTTGCCTTCCGTCAGGACCGTTGCGGATTCCTCCGTATGGGTGAGATCATCGAGGAGACAATGGCAAAGGCAACATTCATCAAGACTCCAACGCTCGAGGATTATTTCGAAAGTGACCACGAAGCAAGACGTATTGCCTCTTCATTATTATAAAATAGTAACAAACAAATATGCGACAACCCATCGTCGCGTCTAAGTATTAGACATCCCTCCCCCAGGGAGGACTTGGGTGGGCTTTCAATTTATGGTATTCCTAATTAAAACACTTCAATTCATTCTGGCTATTTCCCTCTTGGTATTGCTCCACGAGGGTGGACACTTCTTCTTCTCAAAGTTGTTTGGTGTCCGTGTAAACAAATTCTATGTGTTCTTCGACTGGAAGTTCTCGCTTTTCAGTTCTTACAGCAACTGGTTCCGCCGTCTGCGTGGAAAGGCTCCTGCTGAGAAGAACGAGGACGGTTCCTACAAATATGATGGAACAGAGTATGGTATCGGTTGGATTCCTCTTGGTGGCTATTGCCAGATTGAGGGAATGATCGACGAGACTCAGCATGACGCAGAGAAGTTGCAGGCTCCAGCACAGCCTTGGGAGTTCCGCGCAAAACCAACATGGCAGCGTCTGCTCATCATGATTGGTGGTGTGCTCGTGAACTTCCTCCTTGCGCTGTTCATCTATTCAATGGTGCTCTACACCTGGGGCGATGAGTATATTGCCACCAAGGATATGACCTACGGTATGAAGTTCAACGACGATGCCAAGGCTCTCGGATTCAAGGACGGCGATATCATGCTCGGCACTGACAAGGGCGAGTTTGTTACTTTCGGAGCTGACCTCTATCGCGATCTGGCTGTTGCATCTTCGTGTGATATCATCCGTGACGGCAAGAAGCAGACGATTGCTCTTTCTGGCGATCTCGATCTGCTGAAGATGATGAAGACCACCCCTTCGTTTGTGCTTCCTCTCATCCCTTCTGTTGTCAATGAGGTAAGTACTGACGGTCCTGCTGCAAAGGCAGGAGTGCAGTCGGGCGACAAGATTCTTGCTATTGCAGGAAAGAATGTTGATTCTTGGAACGATATTACCAACGAGTTGGGCCGCCTTGCCGATGGACTCACAGAAGCAGAGACAGCCAAGGACTCCCTTGCGTTGCTTACACAGCAGATTGTGGTAATGCACAAAGGTGCAGAAACTGCTGATACACTGACACTTCGCCTAAAGGACAATGTTACATTGGGTGTGACATACAGCAATATTGCAGGTCTTTACAAGACAACAAAGAAGGAATATGGCTTCTGGGAGTCGTTCCCTGCTGGTGTGGAATACGGACTGAATGTGCTCGGCGGATATGTCGGTGACCTTAAATATGTATTCTCGTCAGAAGGAGCAAAGTCGCTCGGTGGTTTCGGCACCATCGGTAGCCTCTTCCCAGCAGCATGGGATTGGCACATGTTCTGGCTCATGACAGCGTTCCTGTCGATCATCCTCGCATTCATGAACATCCTTCCTATCCCAGCCCTTGATGGCGGTCATGTGCTGTTCCTGCTCTACGAGATGATTACCCGTCGCAAGCCATCCGACAAGTTCATGATTGCGGCCGAGTATGTAGGTTTCGGAATCCTGCTGCTGTTGATGGTTGTAGCAAACCTCAACGATATCCTGCGTTGGGTAGGGTTGATGTAAATGAAAGCAAATAAATTTGCATATTCCACTCGTTTGTTGTAACTTTGGCTGTGCCGAAGTTAACACTGCACTCGGGAAAACTAAATAAAAAGTGTTTTTATTTTGATTTTCCACTCGTTTGTTGTAACTTTGCAGACAAAATAAAAAAATATAAGATGAAAATAACAAAGATTCTGCCAGTGGCGGCTCTTGCTGTGGCTATGCTGGCAACAACTTCATGCGACAACAAGAAGTTCCAGATCTCTGGTAATATCACCGAGGCAAAGGACTCTACTCTCTATCTTGAGAATGTAGGTCTCGACGGTGTTGTCGCTATCGATTCAGTGAAACTTGGTGAGGATGGTGAGTTCTGCTTTGCTGAGGCTGCCAACGATGCTCCTGAGTTCTATCGCCTGCGTATCGCAAACCAGATCATCAACATCTCTATCGACTCAACAGAGACTGTAGGTGTGAAGGCTGCTTACCCTTCAATGGCGTATAAGTATGAGGTGGAAGGTTCTGAGAACTGTTCAAAGATTAAGGAACTGGCTCTCCATCAGATGAACCTCCAGTCGCAGATCAACAAGATCATCAACGACCCTACACTCAAAGTGTCGGCTGTTGAGGACAGTCTCGTTACTGTTGTCAACAACTACAAGAATTTCGTCAAGACCAACTACATCTTCAAGGAGCCAAACAAGTCGTACGCTTATTTTGCTCTCTTCCAGACATTCATTGCCGGTAACTCTTACAACCTCATCTTCAACCCACGTAGCAGCGAGGATGATGTGAAGGTGTTTGCAGCCGTTGCCACCAGTTGGGATACATTCCATCCAGGTGCTATCCGTGGTGAGAACCTCCACAACATCGCCATCGAGGGTTTGAAGAATGTGCGTATCCTCCAGGCACGCCAGTATGCTACCATCGATGCTGACAAGGTTGATACATCAGGTATCGTTGATATCGAACTCCTCGACAACAAGGGTACAATGCGTAAACTCTCTGATTTGAAGGGCCATGTGGTAATGCTCGACTTCTGCTCGTTTGCACAGCAGGGTGTCACAGAGCGTATCATGATGATGCGTGAACTCTACAACAAGTACCACGCTCAGGGTTTTGAAATCTATCAGGTTTCTGTTGGCGATGACGAGCACTTCTGGAAGACTCAGACAGCCGCTATCCCTTGGACATCGGTCCGCGATGCTCAGGGCGCTGCTTCTGCTCGTTATAATGTCTTTGATCTCCCAACCTACTTCCTTATCAGTAAGAGCGGTACGGCAGAGTTGCGTGATATCCAGGTAGAAGACATCGAGGCAGAAATCAAGAAACTCTTGTAATAGCCAATCGTAGAAAATCTTCTCTATATATAAATAATGTGCAAGCCTTAATTGACTTGCACATTATTTTTGGGTTCCTATTTCAATACCTCCTCCACTACTTTCTTCACATCCTCGCTTGTTATCTCACCGTCGTCGTCCATATCGGCGGCTGGATTGTATTCGCCTTTAAGCAGGATATCCGTGGTGAGCATCACATCGGTAATTGTGCGGAGATTATCCTCGTTGATGTCGCCCTTCTTTTCTGGGTCAACGACATACACATTCTCTACTTCGTAGATACCACAGTCGAAATAAGCACCACCCCAGTTCTGCTGCTGCTTCACTGCAATGACATTCTTGCCCTTTACCAAGCCCTTCACCTCTTTAATGACAGGACCGCCTGGGTTTGTCCAACCATCGGCAGAATCAACTTTCTTGCCGTTCACGTATATCTCATAATCGTCATCGTGGTAGCATTTCAGGTAGAATGCCGATGAGCCCTTTGCCTTGTCGAGAGTGAACTCGCGGCGCAACCAGTAGCAGTTGTATTCGCCATCCCACTGAGTGCGGTAAGGAGCGTCATAACTCTTTGAACCGATAGGCATGTGAAGTCCCGATGTCCAACTAGAATCATCATAGTCGATGGCTGTCCAGTTGCCCGATGGGTTTGCAAGGTTGTCGGGATTCCCACCATTGCCAGCAGACTTAAAGATATATCGTGAAGTCCAGTCGCAGTCGGCACCCATTGGCAGGATGAACTTCTTGTCGCCCTTGGTGATGTAGCCCTCGTTGGCATTCTCTCTCGCCATCAAGGCAAAGTTGTTGTTGATGATAAGATCAACAAGGTCCTTTCCATAATAGGCGTTATCAGCAGCGAAGTCCATCATGATAAATCCCATAGGACCAACCTTGCCCTGCATATAATCTACGATTGTCTTGTTGCAAGTCTTGGCACACTCCTGAACACCGGCTGCTGTAGATATTCCTATAATAGTCTGTGAATATCCCGATGTGTGGTTCATATAGAGACGGTAGTCGGCCTCATTCTCGCTGATGGAACGGTTGAGGAGATTCTTTATCTCAGTCTGTTTGTTTGCCAGTTGTCCGCTTTCTGATACATTATACATATCCTGTGTGGTGATTCGCATTTTTGCATCTGATGGACCTACGATGTCGCGGTCGTAAACGGAATTATCGCCACCACCGTTGAGATATGCACCGATAGGACCGTTGTTATAACTGTTGCGGCTCATGACAAGCAACTTGCCACGCATCTCCTTCACTGTGAGGGTAGGAGAGTAGTCGATGATATAACTGCGTTTCGCATTGAGACAGTTGTACATCTGTTCTGGCCAGGCATTCTTCTGAGAAGATGTTGCTCCGTCATCCTCATGACGCATTATGACGAAGAGGAACTCGTCGGGGTGCTGGTCGAGGAAGGTGCAAAGGGTGTTGAGCGCATCATTGAACTTCACAGAACTTTTCACGATACCATGATATATGTACATGTTGCTGCCATCCCAGCGAGGACGCAGATCGAACATTCTTACGCCTTTGTTCAACTGATCGGCAAGAGAATATGTCTGGCAGTGGGCACTACCTGACAAGCCACTTGTACAGGCGTTGTGTGAACCTGGGATGGATAGACGGGCGAGGAAGAGGTTGTCGTCGAGGTCCTTCATCCAGTTGCCGTAGTTAATATCCTGAGCCCACATCTGTGCTGAAGAGGCTACTGCCAAGAGTAATGCAAGGAATAGTTTTTTCATATAAGTTTTTGTTTTTTATAGTCGCATTTTACTTTGGGTTTCTTAGAAACTTCCCAACCACGCCTTGAGGTTCATAAGCATCTCGAGGTGATAGGCAAACGATGCTTTCATGCCCCATCCGTGGTTACCGTCAGGATATACCATCAGTGTGGCAGGCACATCGTGCTTATAGAGTTCGAAGTAATAGTTTACACCGTTGGCAGGCACTACACAGTCGTCATCGTCAGAGAGACAGATGAACGCACGTGGAGTGGTGCGCGACACCTGAATGTCGTTGCTGTAGTTCACCTCATCCTTTTTCTTTGCCTTGTCGCCAAGCAGGTTGTCGTGGCTGCCCTTATGGGTGAACTCTGGGTCCATCGTTATCACTGGATAGAACAGAATCTGGAAGTTTGGTGCTGCATCGCCCTTTGAATGTGTAGCGATGGTCGATGCCAGATGACCACCGGCAGAGAATCCCATGATACCCACATCGTTGGTGTCAATATGCCAGTTTTTTGCATTGGCACGCATCACACGCATTGCCTGTTCTGCATCACTGATAGGCACCTCCTTCTTGCCGTGAGGCATACGGTATTTCAATACACCCACAGCAATGCCCTGACGGGTGAAGAACTCAGCCCAGTCGTGACCTTCATGGTCCATAGCCAGATGTTCGTATCCACCACCAGGACATATCACAACGGCACGACCGCATGCACGCTTTGCCTGTGGCAGATATACATATAATGTAGCGACATCATTCTTGTCTTTGCTCTTTTCTATAGGTTTGCCCTTCCACAGGTCGATTTCAAATTTCTCCTGTGCCGACATGTTCACAGCCATCGCTATCATGGCGAGAAAAATCAGTAATTTCTTCATATCTTGTTATTGTTTTTTCCTGTTTACAGAATAATTCGCCACAAAGATAATAAATTTCATTGTAAAATGAAAGTTCGAAAATGAAAGTTTTGCATTTATTGGGAAAATGAGTATCTTTGCAACGGAAAAACTAATTGAATATTACCTAACCGTATGAAATCTATCAGAGAATTATATCGTATTGGTATCGGTCCTTCCAGTTCTCACACTATGGGACCACGCCGTGCCGCTGAAATGTTCCTTGAGCGTCATCCCGACGCTTCGTCGTTTGTTGTCACCCTCTATGGCAGTCTTGCTGCCACTGGTAAAGGACACCTTACAGACAAGGCCATCCTCGATGTCCTTCAACCTGTTGCCCCAACAACCATCGACTGGCAACCTAAGATTGTCCTCGACTATCATCCTAACGGAATGAAATTCTGTGCCTTCGATGCCGATGGCAAAAGCCTTGATGAGTGGGTTGTGTTCAGTGTCGGAGGTGGAGCGCTCGAGGAAGAAGGACAACACACCACTACTGCCGAAGTGTATGAGTTGAAGACTATGGGCGATATTATGAAATGGTGCCGCAAGAACGGTCGTACCCTTTGGGAGTATGTAGAAATCCGTGAGGGTGAAGGAATATGGGAATTCCTTGCCGAGGTATGGCACACCATGAAAGCCGCTGTTGAGCGAGGTATAGTGGCAGAGGGAGTTCTTCCTGGTCCGCTTCATCTTCAGCGCAAGGCCGTACAATATAATATCAAGGCTACTGGTTATACCGCTTCACTCCACAGCCGTGGTTTGGTGTTCTCTTATGCCCTTGCTGTAAGTGAGGAGAATGCCGGTGGCGGTGTCATCGTCACAGCCCCAACCTGCGGTTCTTGTGGAGTTCTTCCTGGTGTGCTTTATCATCTCTGGAAGAGCCGTAAGTTCGAAGAGATCCGCATGCTCCGTGCCCTTGCCACAGCCGGACTGATTGGTAATATCGCCAAGCATTCCGCTTCTATCTCTGGAGCCGAGGCTGGTTGTCAGGCAGAGGTTGGCGTGGCATGTGCTATGGCTTCCGGAGCAGCCTGCCAGTTGTTTGGTGGTAGTCCGAAGCAGATAGAATATGCAGCCGAGATGGGTTTGGAGCATCACCTTGGATTGACCTGCGACCCAGTATGTGGACTTGTCCAGGTGCCATGTATCGAGCGTAATGCCTATGCTGCAGCCCGCGCTATGGACTGTAATATTTTTGCTTCGTTCACCGATGGTAGTCATCTTGTCAGTTACGACCGCATCCTTGAGGTCATGATGCAGACAGGTAAAGACCTCCCATCCATCTATCGTGAAACCAGCGAAGGTGGCCTCGCAAAAGACTACCAGCAGATGGAGTAATGTTAATTATTTGGCACAATTGGCTAAAGGAGAATAAAATAAGGAAACGATATACAACTAGGCACAGAATAATATTTTTTCTGTGCCTAGTTGTATATCAATGCTTTTATTTTACTATATAATAGAGAGTATTGCTAACTTTTACTGATTCACCAGCATTGCTGAACAAACCAACGCGTGATGGTGCAGACTTCTTAAGGCGTATTGTTTGGAGTTCACGCTGACCTACGAAAATGTGGATGTCAGTATCTCGCTTCTCGATGCGCAACTGGTTGTTTGCCTCAAAATCACGGCATGTTTTCACCTTATATATGTTTCGGTCATTCTGGCGTGGGTCCTTGTTGATCATTCTTATCGCTTTTGTTCTGACAGGAGAGAACGTGACCTTTTGCCATGCAGCATTATCTGATGTCGTCTCTGTATAGCTGAGAGGTATCCATCGGTTGGTGATGGCATCAAGATATTCAAGAGTCATTATGCCTGCCATGTCTTCACGATATACCCGGTCGCTTTCTTTTATTGATAGGTTCGCTGCGTAACCATCGTGAGAAGCATCAAGGTGTGGATATTCTACTGACGAGACAAAAGTTTCACAGTCGAAACGATACTGTTTCTCAAAGGAATCAGTATATTTAATGTCAGGATAATGAACCCTCGTTTCAGCGAGTGGCGTTTCCGTAAAGGTAGATTTGCCTTTCACCATCTGCTCCGTGATTAGACTTTGCTTCTCGGCGTCTATAGTTATGCGAACATAGTTTTTCTCATCCTGATAAGCAGCCATCACTCCATATTGCCCCTTGTCGGGCACTGAATTGGTGAATTCTGCTGAGAAAGAGTAGTCATCGGCAGGAGTTGTGCCCCAAACAGGTTCTGATGTAGGCATCCAGATACCATCAGTGGTTTTTTCTGCCATTGCAATGTCATTCATCCATGTGTGGAAATATGGACCGTATTCATCGAATCCTTCACAGAAAGAAACATAAACTATCTCATCACCACTTGCCTCGCAGAGAATGTCCTTGAACTGACTTGCATTAACAGATTCATGGTTGCGTACGAGTACTTTGTTTTTCCATACTGTGGTCATGTCGTCATTGCGTTCAATGCGCCATTCTTCAGGGATATTATTACGTTTTGATGTGATTTCTATGAGAAAGGAACCCACAAGTGATTCGGACAGTTCTTCAAGTGATACGCCTTCATACTGCGGTTTTGCAGGAGTAGGATGAAATCCTGAGGTAGCTTTGCCGGTGATGCCATCGACAGTCATACGGTCGTTGACGAAATGAATACGATCAACAAACTGGTGACGTTTCCACCCCTGGTTTGCCATGTAAACGAGCCACCATTCCCATCCGTTAGGGCCACGTACAATGTTTGGCTGTCCCGGAGTTACCAGGACTTCGTCAGGAATTTCATCGCCTGTGGCGTACAGATACAGGTGGTCGACACTCGCATTGCGTCTTTGTTTTGTTTCCTCGGTGTTTTGTGCTTTTTCTAATGTGATGACATTATCGCCGACCTTGAGTTGTGATTGGTCAACTTTGTAATACGCATATTCTGCAGGATTACCTGGGTTGATGGCTTTGCCGTTGAGCAAAAGGCTAACACCACCACGTTGAGCCATCAACATGAAGAGATTACCCGCAGGAATGGAATCAAGCATAAAATGAATCTCCTTGTTATTGAGATTGATATTGTTGTAACCCTTGCTGCCATAACGCAGAAGATCGGTGTATTTTTCACCAATCGGTTCGGTGTTTGGGCCGACAACAGGATGTGAGTATTTGCCACCAGGGTTGAACATCAATGGCGAAGGAGCTTCGCATACACCGAGATGATAATTACCGAACTCTGGAGCTGTGTGGTTGGCATTATACATCATATAGTATCTGTTGCGATACTTGATGACAAACGGTCCCTCAGCTACACGGTTGTCTAGCGTCTCCCATGTGCCAGGTTGGCTTGAAAACTGCTGCAGAGCATCACCTGCAAACGAAAAGTCGTCATTGAGTGGTCGAGCCCAGATGGTGTTGCCGTCGGTGAATTTCACCATATAAAGATATAAACTTCCATCCTCGTCTTGGAATATCTGTGGGTCGATACGGTTCTCGTACCATTGGTCGTCCCGAACTTCCTTGTAAGGTCCTTCTATGTTAGGCGATGTGGCGTGTGTGATGTGTACGATGTGCTTGTCCTGCCCCCAATAGTTTACACTGAACAACAGATGGAATAGTCCTCCGCTATAGCTTATATCATCGGCATGCACTTGATTGTTCTTAGCTCCTGTGCCATGAGTCCACTGATTGTCAAGGTCGAATACGTGGATACGGTTGTTCCAGTTGACCATATCGCTGGAAACGAAGAAGTCACCATAGGTAGCCACACCACCAAGGTAATACTTACCCGCGTAGCGAATACAACCGGCATCGGCAATGCCTTTCAGTACGGGGTTGCCCACATTCTGGGCGTGGAAAGGCATATTTACACTCAGGAGTAGAACAATTGATAATATCTTAAGTTTCATAATCTTTGAATTGGAGTGTTTACAATTTTGGAGAAGTTCTCGTAAGGACTATTTGTGGGTGGAAAGTCGGAACAGTGCTATTGGTTGATATACTCAGTAGGACTTACGCCCATGAATTTCTTGAATACCTTTGAGAAATAGTTTGGGTCGGCGAATCCTGACTTGTAGGCAGTTTCAGCCACGCTATGAGTCTCACGTAACAGCTGGCAGGCGTAGTCAAGGCGTTTCTTACGTATATAATCGCCCATAGACATATTCATTAGCGAACGCATCTTAGCATGGAGCAGCGAACGGCTCACACCCAACTGCTGGGTTATGTCGATTATGGCAAAGTCACTATTGCCGATGTTTGCCTCCACCAAGTCGTTGATATCCTTGATGAACTTACGGTCAATAATCGTCAGTGTCGATGTCGTTGCCTCGTTCTCAGCTTCCTGTGAGTTGGCAATCTCCATCTGTCGGACTTGCTGAAGAGAGATGATGTTCTTTATCTGGAGTTCAAGAATCTGAGGTTCGAAAGGCTTTGACACATAAGCCTCTGCACCGCTCTTGTAACCCTCCACGACATCGTCGGGTTCGCTCTTTGCAGTGAGCAGTATTACAGGGATATGACTGGTTTGCATGTCGCCTTTGAGAGTCTTGCACAGTTCTATACCATCCATCTCTGGCATCATGATATCCGACACGATGAGCTGGATATTCTCAGTGCGTGCTTTCTCCAATGCCTCAGCACCGTTGTGGGCGGTGATGACGTTGTATTTGTGAGAGAAGTAATTGGCAAGGAATGAAAGCAGATCTTCATTGTCGTCGACGATAAGCAGATTCATCTTACCTTTTGTGAGTTCACTCACCTTTTCATTGGTCGCAATATCGTCAGCCAGACCTTTCATCGACTGTGAGAACTTATATTCAGAGATTGGTACGATGACCTTGTCATCACTGATATAGCTGCTCTGTGGGAATGCATCGTCAGAGACATTGAGCATAACTGTAAACACAGAACCCACTCCTGGTTTGCTGTTAAGACTTATCTCGCCATGGTGCACCTCAGTGAGTCGTTTCACCAGCGATAGGCCAATGCCCCATCCACTATGGTTGACATTGTATCCACGTTTTGTCTGATAGTATATTCCAAAGATGTTCTCCTGTTCCTCGGGTGCAATACCGATACCCGTGTCGCTTACCGACAACTTCAGATAGGTGTAACTGTCCTTGTCGCTGTTCACTATTGAGGCTTTTACTCCGATACGACCGTTCTCAGGAGTGAATTTTATAGCATTGGAGAGCAGGTTGTTGAGAATCTTTTCTGTGTAAGAAGGTGAAAACCACACTTCCTCGCCGTTATTTTCGCAGTCTATGGTTAGAGTGAGATGCTTCTCCTCAGCCAGTTCATGGAAACTCATGGCATTGAGTGTGATGAATTCCAATGGGTTTCCTTTCTGTACATAGAATGGGAACTGGTCGGTTTCAATTTTGTTGAATGTCACCAGTTCGCTGATGA
Source organism: Prevotella sp. (assembly GCA_045627685.1). Lineage (GTDB taxonomy): Bacteria > Bacteroidota > Bacteroidia > Bacteroidales > Bacteroidaceae > Prevotella. The sequence continues at coordinate 21,059 of JAZQOD010000041.1, forward strand.
GACTCTCCATCTTCCGCGCGTTTTTAAGGGCTATATCGAGATTCTTGCGAGCCTCAGTGTCCATATCCTGTTTAGTGAGCACTTTCAGTGGAGCAGCAATGAGTGATAAAGGTGTTTTCAATTCGTGCGAGATAGCAGTGAAGAAATCGAACTTAGCTTTGTTAAGCTGCTTTTCGTGCTCTTTTTCCATCTGCGCGAGATGCTCCTTCTGCTGCCGCTGCATACGTCGTTCCGACATACGGTACAGATAGTATGCTCCTAATGAAATGAGAAGCAGATAAACCATATAAGCCCATATCGAACGGTAGAAAGGTGGACGTACAATGATTTTTATGCTCTTCACCTTGCAGTTATCCCATTCCTCTGCACTGTTGTTGGCACGTATCTTCAGGACGTATGTGCCAGGAGCGAGATTGAATCCCGAGAACTGACGTTCCTTACCAACATCGCGCCATTCCCGGTCAACACCTTCGAGCATTACCTGATACTCCGCAGCATTGTTGGCTCCTGGTTCAATGACACCGTATTCTATGCGGAACGATTTCGCCTGATAATATGACAGCACCAGTTCGTCAGTGTTGTCTATATTCTGTTTCAGAGGTGAATCTTCGCCATTGGCATACATCACCTGGTTATTGATTGTAAGGTCTTTAAAATGCACCGTCAAGAGAGGCTTGCTGGTTCGGATTGTTGATGGATTTAATCTTACAAGCCCATTGACGGTGCCGAAAAGCAAATTTCCGTTAGAGTCAAGAAGGGTAGAAGAGAAATTGAATTGATCGGTAAACAAGCCGTCGGCTGTAGTGAACCGTATCATTGTATTGTCTCTCTGTGAGTATTTAAACAGTCCGGTACTGGTGGAAATCCACAAGTTGCCGTCGTTGTCTTCGTTGATGGCACACACGCAACTCTTCTGTAGTATAGCGCTATGTGTGAGTGGCTTTACGGATGAGCGTGTTTTGTCGAGATACTGCACGCCATTGTTGTTAGTGCCCAGCCAGATGGTGTGGTTTGAGTCTTCGAATATATATGTGATGTAGTTATCGCAAATGTAATGACTGACAGAGTCGCTGCACCACTGGGATATCTTTCCTGTCTTGTTGTTCAAGCAGAACAGACCATCGTTGACAGTACCAATCCAGAGGTTATCTTCATGGTCGGTGCACAAATAGTAAACGAAGTTACTGCAGAGAATGTTGTTGTCTGTACCATAGAACTGATCGGATGACTCATCGTAGTAGAATACACCGTATGTAGAGGCGACCCATAGGCGGCCGTTGCGCTGTTTGGTAATGCTGAACAGTAAGTTCAGGTTGTGGCCATTGCTTATAGTGTATTGCTTGTAGCTCCGTGTAATCATGTTGTAGCGGAACAGACCGTTGAGGAATGTACCGATCCACATAGTCTTTGAATCACGGTCGTAATAGAGGCTGTGGATGTTGGTGCCTATCTGCGGAATGTCTTTGAACACATGGAACTTGTCGGTTGCTGAGTCATATATATTCAATCCTCCGTCTTCTGTTGCAATCCAGTATACGCCGGGTTCTGTCTCCACAATCTTGCGTGGCACCTTGCCATGGATGCTGTTTTCACCAATACCTGGTCTGTAATGGATGAACTTGTTATTGCTCAGAAGAATGTCTACTCCTCCGAAATAAGAACCAACCCACATATTATTGTTACGGTCACAACAAATGCTATAGATCGCATTGTCGCTGATACCATTTGTTATTCCAGGAATGGAAACGAGCTGTTCGATATTGTCGTCAGGAGAGATAATAGTGACACCTCTCTCCGTTCCCAACCATATATTATGGTGTTGGTCTTCCGTGATTGAACGGACTATTCCGTTGGAGAGCTCCGATTCGCCGAAGATTCTGATATTTTGGTTTTCATCGATACGCATCACACCATCACCATTTCTTCCAACCCATAAAGCGCCGTTCTTATCGAAGAGGATAGGAACAATGCCATCGGCACCTGTAAGAAATTCTGAGAATAATGTGTTGTATGGATAAGTAATCTTCGTAAGTGAAGAGTCGTAGCACACGATTGTGCTGTTTGTAGCAAGATAAACATTATCCTTCCTGTCAACGCTTATTGACTGAATGTAACCTTTGCCGACTGACGGAATAAGACAGAAAGTATCGGCCTTTTCATCGTATGCCCAGAAATTATAACCACCACAAACCAGTTTCCCTTTGCTCGTCTCAGCCATTGAGGTGATGCTCATGTACTTGTATCTATGGAAGTTGTCAGTTTCTGGCTGATAACGGCATATTCCACCGTTGGAAACTATCCATATTTGTCCCTTGCTATCGAGAAACAGGTTGTGGATGAAGTTATGGTTAAGGCTGGTCGAATCCTTGTCGTTGTGATAATAACATTTTATGTCGTAACCATCATAGCGTGCCAATCCATTGCGTGTACCAATCCATATATTACCATCCTTATCCTGGATTAACGATTGCACCTGGTGGTGGGGTAATCCATTGTCGCTTGTGAGGTGACGATAGATATAATCGGCAGGATATGCCAATTGCGTGAAAATCAGAAAGAACGATAAAAGAAACTGGCGCATATGCATTGACAGGTGGTTTGTGAGCAATATAGTGGCAATCAATCTATGTAGTAGGCAGAACTGCCTTGTTTATTCTTAGAGTACAATCTTGCGGTTTACTGTGCGACCGTTCTGCAGCTCAAGTTGCATTACAGCCATGCCGTGGATAGGAGAGGATGCACGAAAAGCATTCTCTATACCACTGTAATAACCCACCTTTCGGCCGTCGATGCTGTAGATAGTAAGATTCTCTATTGGTTCGGAACTTCGAATGTTGAATTCATTACCATCAGCTGTGATGACAATATGTGAATCATCTGTTTCTATATTCTTCACAGCATTTTCTTCCGGGATGTCTGCCATGTGGAGCACCATCCATGTCCAAGGATAATTGGTATTGGCATCAGGAATGGTCTCTGTGACAAGACCGGAGGTGTCGCCATTTCGAATCTCGATATTGGTACGTAGATTCTTTTCGGTAGGTACACCGCTTAGTCCCATGTCCTCCCAAGGGATTGCCAATTCGATGATGTAATACGACGAAGTCGCATTGACACAGATATGGGCGAGGTCTGTCTTTGCTGTTTTATAGGAGGCACCTGTGCCTACAAGGCGTGTACATGTACCATTGAGCTTCACGTAGTACTGATATGTGGTGGTCTGTGGGCGGTTGTCACTTTTTCCTTCTGTTTCAATGAACAGGCGTATGCCGTCAGCATAGGCTCCAGATTCCATAGGAGTACGGTCGGACACACGTGCCACGAAATACAGTGAATCGCGGTCGTAGGCATAGTCGCAAAGTGTGATGGTGCCTGTTTCAGTACCCATTCTTACTTGTGAGCAGTTGGCATTGTAGTAGCCCTCGTTCTTTGTCATCTTTCCATCAACCACAGGAGAGCCGTATGCACATTCAAACATGGTTTTTGGATATCCCTTTATTATTTCAACATGATTGTCAACACTGCCGACAGCTACAACGACACCAGTGTCGATCACAGCGACCGAATTCCATAGTACTGATGTTGTACCTGAGATGATGAACGGATGTGATAATGACTTGAAGTTCTGTGCTCTCTCGTCGCCCACGGCAGTAATCATTGTCTGTTTGCCTGTGCTGCTGTTATAGGTAGACTGCCATGATATTACAGTCTCGCCATTAGGCAACTGACACAGGTATGGAGCACCACCGGTGGCTGCTGGGCAATAGGCTGGGTCGAGTGTCTTCTGTCGGTTTGAACTGCTACTGTTTACCCAATAGTTGTTCCAGTTCTTTTCCAGGGAGCATCGAGCGGTAGTAGGGAAAAAGTCTCCATATCCCCAGCCGTTGTCTTCAAACGCATATACAATTTCAGACTGGTCTTTCAACAGTATCGGTGCTGGCATTCCATCACGATATCCCGCACGGAAACTTACCTTTTGAGGAGTTGACCATGTCTTGCCCTTATCGAACGAACGGGTGAGAGATATCTGTTGCTCGTTACTGTTTGTATATGGCCCTTCATCGGCAAAATAAAGTTGCAGTTCTCCAGAAGGCAATTCCAGCATTGATGGTTCCCAGCAACCGTCAGCAAAGGTGTGATGGGCATCATGTACGAAAATTTCCTCACTCCATGTTGCACCATTATCGGTGGAATACTTGCAACGTATGCCAAACTTGCGGTCCTCAGAATATGGTTCTCGTGGGCGAGGATTGTATGCTACGATGATAGTCCCATCAGACAATTGGATGAGATCAGGCACACATTCATTAATTCCACTTGGATTGTTGACAATTTTAATAGGGCTTGTCCATGATTTGCCCATATTGGAACTGAAGGCTATATTGATACCTGTATGTTCGCATACAGCCATCAGTCGTCCGTCCTGTAGCTGGATGATACGTGAATACCCACCATTGCTGAATACAGTCTGACGGGTTGTGGTGTCCCAGAAAATGCGTGAGCCTTTATATGGAGCCACACTTTCGGCATTAGACTGCAATGGTGCAGGTGTCTTTGCACCTTCTGCATGCACCTCAAACATTCCGCCAATCATAATAACCGCAAGTATAAGCAATCTTTTGCATCCAGTGGCGAACAGTGATGTGTTATACGATATCAGTGATGTTCTGAACATGAGCTTTTATTGAATTTATGAAAATAGCAAATAGGTTCTTATATTTTTACCGCAAAATAGCTAAAACAATAGGTCTTAAACGATAAGGCATGTAAAGTTAGCTAAATTTGCGGTAAAATCAAAATTAATTCGGTAGAAAAAGGAATTTATCCTTTTTTATGAAGAAATAATCTTCCTGCAGAATCATTCAAATACGAATTTTATGCGAGTCACGGCCTTGATACTCTCGTTCTCTGTGCTTGTTCGTACCAGAGTGTATACATTGTCTGTGTCAGCATAGTCGATAGGTGAGGTAGGCACTGCACCATTGACCAAGAACTGAACATTGTCTTCGTGACTCTCAGCCATCGTGTCGGTGCCAGCTACACCAGTGAACTTATATGTGATAATATCCTGGTTGAAGGCATCGCGTATGAGTTCTCCGTTTGCACCACCGACTGAGATAGAGCTAAACTCAGGATAACGCAACGACCATAGCGTATACTCACGGGCATTACCTTCATGGGAGATTACCTTTATGGCATGTTTGTCCTCCAGATTGTAGGTAGAGCGTGATGAGTATTCAACATCGTCAATGAACACTTTTGCTGAGTCAGATGCAATGTCGAATATAAGAGGGCGCTTTGTTACGTTTGTTTTCACATTCTTGTTGCCATAGACTTCCATTGTAGGAATGCAGAACACCCAATCATGATCATTTGCTTGCTGAGCATAGAATACGTTGTGAGCCTGTGACTGGAAGGAAATGTTGTCTATTGTGTTTACATCATCCTTCACTGTTATGTCAAACTCATACTTTGCCTGTTTCTGTCCATTGCCGGAATATGTGTTGTATGTGCTTGCCACAACAACCACATGGAACACTCCCGGCACAGCGTATGAATAGGTGAAGAGTCCTTTGTTGACAACGATACCTGTATTCTCCTTTATATCACCGTGGCCGAACTCTTGGTAGACATGCCCCTCATCGCCGGTGAATACAACCACCTGATCGGCAACGCCGGTGAAGTGCAGTTCCATTGACTCATTGGTGACGAGTGTTGTCTTGTCAATATCGATTGTGGCTACAGGTGTGCGTGCTTGTTCGTCCTCGCTGCTGCATGAAGCAAGCAGCATTGCTACGCACACAAACATTATTGTATATATAGATCTTTTCATTGCTTTTCCCTTTAATAAAGATTAGTAACCATAGTTCTGCTCTACGACACCATTTGACACGTCTATCTCTGTCTGTGGTATAGGAAGCAGTTCATTCACACCTTCACGGAAATAAGCACCACGTCTGTTGGCCTGTCCAATGGTGTTGCCATAGTTGTGCATTACCTCTGCTGCGCGGCCCTGACGTACAAGGTCGAAGTAGCGGTCGAACTCAAAACAGAGTTCTATGCGTCGCTCAAGATAAATCTGGTCGCGTATATAACCATAGCCACCTGCGGAATAGAGGTTGGTTGACGAGTTGATAGTATTTGCCTGTGCCTTACAGTCGTTAAGGTGCTTCAGGGAATTCTCACGGTCACCACATTCGTTGAGTGCCTCTGCATAGATAAGTTTTATGTCAGCCCATCTAATCAGTCGGAAATTCTTACCGTTGTCACCAGCATAGAGAGGCTTATCCTTCTTAGGAGTATACCATTTCAGCGAAACGTAACGTCCCTCGCCACCTTGCCATGATTCTCCGTCAGGAGTGTTTTCCTGATGATGTATGGTGTATATCTTTCGAGGATCGGTACCGAAGATATCGTTGATGATGGCTGCAGTACCGAACATTGCTACATTGCCAGTGTTGAAAAGTTCAATTCCGGCTCCCTCATTGGTATCGCCGCTGGTGCCGTCGGCACTCTCTTTGAATACTACCTCGAAGACAGAACCCTTGCAGAATTCGCCATCGCCATAGAATTGATATACATAAGCCCATTTGTCGCCTCCATGCAGAGCTGCACCGTAGAGGTCCTTGTATTCGAGAGAATAAGTCTCACTCAATGGGTCGAGTATGGCATCGGATGTCTCGTATGGATCGTTCACAGTGTTGAGGTTCTTTGGCTTGAACCATAGACGCTGACGGAGAGCTTCCCAATCTTCTTTTCCATCCCACTGAAGCATTTCTGCATTGGTCATGGCTTTACCGCCAACCATATAGTCACCAATGCGTTTCAACTCCTGCCATTTCTCAGAAGGAACGCCTGGCTTTGCTTCATAAAGGAGTACCTTCATAAGCAGGCCAACGGCAGCACCTTTGGTAACCTTACCGAAGTCGGTGGTGTTGACATAACCGGTAGGAAGCATGATAGCTGCCTCACGCAGGTCTTTTTCGATATATGCGTAAACCTCCTCTTTTGTTGAACGAGGGATGACGAGATTCTCCACGGTCTCAGTCTCAGGTCGGATTGGCACGCCACCAAACGATTTCACGAGATTGAAATAGTAGAGGGCACGTAGGAACTTAGCCTGTGCGAGTATATAGCGTATTTGTGTATATGAGTCATACTGTGTGGTAGACAGCTTCACACGGTTGATGTTGGCAATGACCTGGTTTGCGCGATGTATACCCTTGTAGTTCACCTGCCAGCGCTGAAGAATCCATGTGTTGGAAGTGGTGAATCGGAAGAGTACCAGCTGTCCCATCTGTGATGCAAGGCCCTCGTCGACATTACGCACATTGTCGCCCATACCTTCGCCGAATCGCCACTCCTGATCCCAGTATTGGTCAGACTGGAGAATGTCGTATGCGGCATTCAGAGCGGTTTGCATTTTATATTGTGTGTCGTAATAGTTCTCGTCTGTGGCATAGCCCTGGATTTCCTTGTCGAGGAAGTCGGAACAAGAGCTCAATGTAAGAGCGGCCACAATAACTGAAACTAATGATAATATCTTTTTCATATCTGTGTCTCCTTTCTTTTAGATACCGAGTTTAACACCAAATGTAAACGAACGAGCCTGTGGATAGTTACCATAGTCAACACCCATTGAGAGGTTGTTGGTTTCGGTTCCTACCACCTTACCTACCTCAGGGTCCATACCATCATAACCAGTGAAGGTCAGGAGGTTATAGCCTGTAAGCGAAACGGCGAGGTTGCTGATGTGCAACTTGTTGAGGATGCTCTGAGGGAAGTTGTAGGTGAGGGCCAACTGCTTCAGACGGAGATAAGAACCATCCTTAATGAAGAAATCGCTTGCGCGGAAGTTGTTGGCAGCATCGTTACTGCTGAGGTCAGGCACTGTGGCGTTGTAGTTAGCAGGCCAGAATGAATGTCCCTGCACATCCTCACCACCGTCCGACCAATGCTTCTCTCTGATGTCGGCATATACGTTGCCGTTGGCGGCATTGCAAAGATAGTAGTCCATCACATTGAAAATCTTGTTGCCGGTCTGTCCCTGGAAGAAAAGGTTGAGATCCCAGTTCTTGAAACCAACAGAGAGAGGAATACCGAATACGAAGTTAGGAAGTGACGAACCGAGGTAGGTGCGGTCTTCTGCAGTGATAAGACCATCGCCGTTGAGATCCTTGAAGCGGAAGTCTCCAGGACGTGTTGTCTGTTCGTTGCGGTTCTTGCCAGGCTCGTACTGCACGCTTGACTCCACCTCGTCCCAGTTATTGAAGATACCGTCGGTTACATATCCGTAGTAGGCTCCGATAGGCATACCTACAGCTGTCTTTGTTACGTAGCCTGCCATTGAGATATCACTGATGTAGGCTCCGTAGATAGGTTCGTTACCAGTACCGAGCGATGTTACCTTGTTGCGTGTCCATGACACATTGAATCCAAGTTCATAGCGCCAGTCCTTGCCGATATGGTCGCGCCACTTTACTTCCGACTCCCATCCATAGTTCTTTACTGAACCAGCATTTGTCATTGGTGAAGAGTCAAGACCTGCTGAAGAAACGGTTGGCACGCGGAGCAGCATATCTGTGGTCTTGCGGTTGAAGTACTCGAAGGTAACTTGCAAGCGTGAATCGAGGAAACTGAGGTCAATACCAGCGTTGAGATTCTCGCTCTTCTCCCATACGATACCGTCGTTACCGATAACAGTGGCTGTGACACCTTGGTATGTGCTTGAGTTTCCTGTGCCATAGGAATAATTGAAGCCAGAGGTGAGATATGTGTAGCGTGAGAGCTCATCGATACGGTTGTTACCGAGCTTACCCCAACCCACACGCAGCTTACCGTTTGATAACCATGTGGCATTCTTCATGAAAGGTTCGTTAGAGAATTTCCAACCAAGGGAAACTGATGGGAATACACCCCAGCGGTTATTGCTTGCGAATTTAGAAGAGCCATCGGCGCGGATATTCATCTGGAGTAGGTAGCGGTCAAGGAGCGAATAGTTGATACGGCCGATGAAGCCAAGAGCTGTCCACTCTGTTGGGAATCCATAGGTCTTGTCAGCAATATAAGCCGAAGAAAGATACTGGAAATTCTCAGCGTTGGAAGGTGTACCCGAACGGTACGACTGCTGGAATGAACGCTTGTAGCCTTCGGCTGTTTGACCTGCGAGAATGGTGATGCTGTGCACATCATTATTCCATAGGAAGGTCAAGAGGTTGTTAATCTCCCATTTGTTTACGCGTGAGTTCTGTACGTATACGGTAGATCGGTCGCTTGAAGTGAAATCTTCATCAAGTTTTGCAACCTCAGTGAATGAACTGTTCTGCTGAGGTGTTGTGTAATACGACACCTTGAACTGATAGTTGAGAAGTTTGCATAGTTTCGCATCCAACGAGAGGTTCATCTCAAGACGGTCGCGGTTCATCTTGTCGTGATTGCGATCGAGGACGGCTATAGGATTGCTTGAGTACCAATACCCCTTGTTATCCTTGAGAAGAGTCATCGGACTCTCGTAGAGAGCATGCTTCAGGATGGAAGACGAACCTTCAGGTATGCCTGAGCGATTCTCGTTAGTGTAGGTAATGTTGGTAGTGAGGTTCAGCCATTTAGCCAGTTCGGCCTTGATATTTGCACGGCCGTTGAAACGCTGGTAGTTTGAGGTCTGAACGATACCTCTTTCGTCATAGTAGCTTGCACTGGCAAGATACTGCATTTTGTTTGTACCACCTGATACGCTCACAGCATGTTGCTGCTTTGTACCGGTTTGTGTTATAGCGTCCCACCAGTTTGAGCATCCGTTGTTACGTATGGTATCAAGCAGGTAGGCTTTATGATCATCGTAAATATAACCACCCGAGGCATCTATACCGTTAGCATAGGATTGGTAGAGTTTGCCGTCTACAGAGTAGCGGGGTTCATTGTTGATGTAGTCTTTGAGGAGTGCATAGTCCTCAAGTCCCATCACTTTTATCGTTTTCCATGGATTAGCAATGCCGAAATAACCATCATAGGTAATCTTGGTTTTACCCTCCTTACCGCTCTTGGTTGTTATGGCAACAACACCGTTGGCTGCACGTGAACCGTATACGGCACTCGACGCGGCATCCTTGAGAATCTCCACATTCTCAATGTCGTTAGGATTGAGGTAGTCGATGTTGTCAACAACAAAACCATCGACAACGTAGAGAGGGTCGGAATCGTTGACAGTACCGGTACCACGTACCTTGATAGTGGTGTTTGAACCAGGAGCACCGGTGTTCTGGATGATGGTGACGCCGGCAGCACGGCCTTGCAAAGCCTGCAAGGTTCCAGATACAGGCTGGTTGTTAATATCCTTGCCCGAGATGCTGGCTATAGAACCAGTGACATCACTCTTGCGCTGTACACCATAGCCGATGACAACCAGTTCTTCCAGCTGCTTCGACTCTGTGTGCATGATGATAGTGAGTTCTTTTCGGTTGTTTAGTGCGACTTCTTGTTCTGCGAAGCCCATGTAAGTGAACACGAGGGTGCCCTTTGCTGGTACTTCTATCGTGAAGTTACCTTCAACATCAGTGATAACACCATTCGTGGATCCCTTCTCTTTTACTGTAACGCCAGTAAGCGGTTCCTGATACTGGTCGTCAATGACGATACCCGTGACCTTTACCTTCTGTGCAAATGCAGAGACTGACAGAAGGAGGAACACTGCGAGCATCGCAAATCTTGAAATCTCAAATTTTCGCATAGTAGCTGAGTTTTCCCCCGTACGGAGAATATTGTCTGTTAATATAATAAGGAGAAAAAGGGAGTTAGAAGAAAAAGTCCTCTAACTCCCAGTATATATAGTCAGATTACTTGATAACCACCTTGCGGCCGTTTGCAACGTAAACGCCCTTCTGGAGACCCTTGACAGAGTCAGCAACCTTTACGCCACCAAGAGTGTATACACCTTCCAGTGTATTCTCTACGTTCTGTATAGTCTGGATGGCAGTCTTCTCCTCCTCTGTGAGGAAGTCTGGCTCAAGTTCGCCCATGTCAGACTTACCGTCCCAACCAGCCTTAGTGTGCTTGTAGCAGTATACACGGTCATTTACACCTGCAGCGTAGATGATTGTACCACCGAGATTGCGGAGAGTATGAACCATGTCACCTGTTGAAGAAGCATCAGGAGCAACAAGTTCTGCCACTACAGGAGCATCGTCCTTTGAATCGAGATAGTAAAGACCGTTTCCATAACCATCAGCCCAACCACCGTTAGTCTCGTTGAACCAATACATAGAACCGCCAGCTACAGTCTGCTCCTTAATCCAGTTACTTCCAGTACCAGGAATCCAGTTGCCATGCTGTGGATAAACGCCCTCGCCATCGGTGTACCACATCTCACCGCCCCAGTTGTCATCGCGAGCAGCATCGAAACCATGAGCAGCACAGAACATATACACACCGTCGAAGATACATCCAGGGTCAGAGTATGAGTTATGGTCTACAGAAGGCTCCTCATCCCATACATCGAAACATACGTAGTTGCCCTTCTCAGTGTTTGTACCACCGATCTCGTAGCCATACTCTGGATGCCATCCGCGGTACCAGATACGATCCTTGAAGACCTCGAAGCCCTGACCGAAGCAACCTGCACCGAAACCGATACCATTGTTAGGGTCGCGACCTTCGTGTGTGTCCTTGATCAGATAGGTGTGCTCGTCACCTGACTCTGTGTAGCCTGAGTTAACCTCACGGTCCTGAGTATTTGCTACGCCAGGAGTACCATCAGTGCACCAAGGCTCACTACCGAATGAAGGTGTCCATGCCTGGAAGAAGAGCTTTTCGTTCTTGTAGTTAGCGAAGCAGTCGATACCAGCAGAACAAGTACCGCCTGTTGACTGGTTAGGCTCCCAGTTGATATCCATTACGAGGTATGTACCATTCTCTGTACCGTCGGTTACCCAGACCTCCTCACCGATCATACCATCAGTTGTGTCAGCCTTGAAGAAAACGCGACGACCAACACGGCAGTAAGCTGTGTGAAGAGTAGTGTTGTCCTTGCCAGGGAAGATACAGTTAGCCTGGTGCTCGCTGTCAGCATCAGCAACAACACGGTGAGTGCCTTCCTCAGTACCGTCGGTTACCCACAACCAGTACTGTGCGCCGAGAGCAGGATCATACTCAGCCGACTCGTCGTCGATAGCAACGAAGATTGCCTGAGTCTCGTTCATCTGAAGGAATGCCTTAGGATTACCATCACCGAATGTGTAGCAGTCCATAAGCATCTTTGTACCTTCCTCTGTACCATCAGAAACCCAAAGTTCCTGACCCTCATCTTCTGTGTAAGCAGAGAAGAGAACCTTGTCATTCAAACGTCCGAGATAGCAAGGATTACCAGAACCAGGACCAGGATTGATGTCCTTTACCATGTGTGTACCTTCTGGAGTGCCATCTGTAACCCAGAGTTCCTCACCGTTAGCATCGTCAGAAGCAGCAAAGAAAGCCTTGTAGCCTTTCTCTGGAGAACCTGCGACAACGATATTCTTAATTTTGTCCTTCTTACGTTCTGAAGAAACGTTTGCCTTCACGTTTGCAGGAAGGAGGTCAACAACCTGTGCAGAGATGCCCTGAGCGAAGAACAAGCCTACTGCCAATACAAAACATTTTTTGAAAGTAGAGATTTTCATTTTGTTTTTAGGTTTTAATAATAAATAATAAGTGTAGTAAAATTTGGTTTAAAAGATTTTTCACCATGTGCTCAACAAACATAATCGCAGACGTGCGCCTTATGAAAATTGAAGCGCTGCAAAGGTAGCAAAAGAAAGGAGTGAGGTCGGGTAAATTTGTGCTTGTTTTCTAAAAAAATGTCTATTCATGTGTTTTTTACTTATTTTTTCATGCTTTTCTCTATGCAGACAGGAAAGGACCTCCCATCCATCTACCGTGACATCTACCGTGAAACCAGTCATTGTCTTATGAAAGCGCCCAAATGAGGGTTTCATTTCAATGGAATGAAGTGGTCATTTCGCCCAAATGAAGTGCTGATTTCACCCAAATGAAACCCTCATTTGACCACTTTCACAAGTTTTTTTTGAAACATCCTTCATCCTTCACTTTTATCACATAAGTAATTGATATACAGGTAGTTACACAGTGAAAGATGCTTGCTCTATCTTTCACTCATCCTTCACTAATCCTTCACTTCTCCTAAAATCGGATATCAAGTAATGGAAGCCCTAGGTGAAGGATAGGTGAAGGATAAGTGAAAGATACGAAACCCATCCTTCACTCGCAAATTCTTGATAATCAGAGTGTTATATCAAAAAGTGAAAGATGAAAGATAGTTGCATATTTTCTTTCTAAAAACAATAAAACAATAAAACAATTAAAAATCTGCGCACTCACTTTGAGAGTCACCATGGAATTCTACTTATATATATATAATTAAAATTATATATTAATAAGTAGACCATTTTCTGGGGAGCACCGTGTGTCCAAAATTAATTGTTTTATTGTTTTTTTATATTGGGCTACCTTTCACTATCGTCAGGAGTTGCTCTGCTGTAGGAGCATTAGTATCATCGAAGGTAGCGATGACCTTACCATTATTGTCTGCGATGTAAATACGAGGAATGATACTTGTGGCGAAGAGTTCGTAGATACGACGATCATCCTGAGCTGAGTAAGGGATAGTAAAAGAATGCTGCTGCCAGTAATCGGCTACTGATGCCTCGCCTTCTGCCCTACTGATGGCGATGACAAATATATCCTCGGACAAGACATTATCGTTTTTTATAATCTCGTATAGCTTTTGGATTTCCGGCAGTTCTGCCTGGCAGTCTTTGCACGAAGTGTTGAAGAACACCAGCACTGTCTTTTTGCCAAGCAAAGTGGCATTGTTAACAAGCGTTCCGTCGTTGAGCTTGATTTCAAAGGCAGGCAACCCCTCGCCTACTTTCACTCGCTCCACAACTTCCTGTTCTTCATTCATCGAACAGGCGCTCGCTAACAATGCCACAAATACGACTAATATTCTTACTGCTACATTATAATAGCGTGTGTATGATGTTCCGCGCAAATTCAATTTATATCACAATCTTATAGTTGAGTGCTCTACCGTTGTACTTGATTGCGATGAGATAGACATCACTCTTGAGGTTGATGCTATACACACCTGATATATTGCTTTCTGCAGCAACAAGTGCGCCACCTACCTGATAGATATGTATGCTCTCGATAGTCTCGCCCTCTGGAGGGAATACCTTGAGAGTGTTTCCTTCAATCTTCAACTGTGGAAGCAGAGCAACAAACTCAGAATCGATGTCTGTTGGTTCTGCAGCGATGTAATAGCGTACACCACTTGCCTCCTGAGTCAGTTCCATATCGCTGGTGAGCAGACGACTTTCACCTGTCTCAGAGTCGATTACATACAGATCGGTAGTGAACTCCTCTGCACCCTTCAACTTCAGTGTAGTCATACCTCTCAGACCAGAAACTGCAACTGGGATAGTATCGCCAGGCATGATTGTTGTGAGTGACATTGCCTCACCACGAACATTTCCATATACCATTGGATAACCACTCTGACGGAGGTTGCTGTCGAAGAGAGCCTCAATACCGCTAACCTGCAGTTCAGCACCATCAGTAAGCATCATTGTTGACTCATTGCCATCCTCATCCTCAGCACAAACAGTCAGGAATCCTCCCTTTGCTGGATTACTTGTTACCTGTGCTGTAACTGATTCATAAGTTTCTTTATCCAACTTAGCCACCATCATCTCGTTATTGAACTTAGGTGTGAACTTATCTGTTGAGATTCCATTCTTGAGTTTCACGAAGAACGACTGGAATGGAGCCAGATACTGATTGTCAACAGAACCAACATATCCCTCGGTGTTCTGATCAAACTGGGCATACTGTTGCCCCTTGCCTGTCACAATCCAATACTTGCGTTCCAAATCGCTGTTCTCATCAAAGAAGCGTTTCATATCAAGGTAACACATCAGTGGGTTACCAATGAGGAAGTAGTTGGTTGAAGGATCGTTCTGAACTACCTGCTGTGCATATACGTTGTTCAAATCAGCCAGACGATGAGTACGCTCGTTATTTATCAACGAATCGTTCTCTGGTCTTACTGTCTCATAGTTCACGTTGCCATCCTTGTGGTCAGGGTTCCAGTACCAATAGACCTTATCACCCTTTGGCAGACGGAACTTAACCTTTGCAGGCTGCTTGCCAGCAGGCATCATTGATACATCAGGCTTGATAGAGAAGCCCACACCAGAGGTATAGTTCACATTCACATCGTTGTAAACCTCACTCCAGTCGAGAGCCACCATGGCACTTGTTTTTTCGCCACTGAGGTGTAGAATCTTTGCATTCTCGGCATTCCAACGACGCTGGAACACAGCAGGGTGGAATCTGTCGTGGATAGTAGCATCGAATGTGATATCCTCGAAGAGAGGAGTATCCTGTCGTGCTGTTTCTGTAGGCAAGTAGAGGTCGCCCGAAACAACATTGATGAGTGGAGAACCCACTGTCGACCATTTGTTTGGTTCAACCTCGAAGTCAGCCCATGCCTTCTCGTAGAAGAGGTTCTGCTGTGAGAGCATCTGTGCCTCGCTGTTGAAGTGGATGTACTGACAAGTATGATCGTACCACGAGCGACAAGCAATATGGTTGTTTTTATTGATTGACGACATGTCATAGTTGATGTTGGTTGTCACACCACCTATAAGACTATCGGCAGCCATACTCTTGATGAAGTAGCTTGTACCAGTACTTTGAGGGTAGTTTATCTCTTCAAGGTTACTTCCCTTGCGTACATTATATAATTTAGGTACATTTTCAGCATCAGCAGGGATGATTACCTTGGTGAAATCGGCAGGAACGAAGCTACGAGTATTATCGTTGGTATCGCCGTCAGTTACAAAGTCAGCAGTGGCAGCTGCTGTACCAAGAAGTTCTTTAGATGAAACACGACGCCAGTTACCGTCGTTGTTCCAGTTAGAGTTTACCTTACCTGTCCACATCTGGTATTCTGGCACAACCTTGATGATACATACTACATCACCAGGGCAGATATCAGACTGCTCACCTGACGTCGACTCATGCTCTTCATCAAAACGGAACTTGATAGTATATTCATAACCCTCACGGAACTTGAAATCTTTGAGGAAGGCAAGTTCGCTAAAGTTCTTTTCCTGGTATCTATTTTCTGCATCAGCTTCAATTTTATTGACCGAACCGATAACCTTCACATCTGTGTTTTCAATATCCTTTGCACCAGATGTTCCGGCCTGAATCTGTGGGTCATCAGAAGCGATAAGATAGATATCCCTATCCTCAGCCATCTTTAATTTGTGTACTCCCACTGCAGTACAGGTTACCTCACGCAGAGGCATATAGAGAACATTTTTAGGGGCTACTCCCAATTTGTCAATGCGTACGCTGTTCAATTGTGTCAAACCGATTCGTAGAGGTACAACACGCATAGCCACAGGATAGAAATTCTCCTTGTCATCACCATTCAGCATTGAAGGCTTTCTCGAAGAAACCTTGATGCTAATCTCCAATGGGTTGAGACAATAGCGGATATCAGTTCTCTCTGGAGTAGGGTTGATTGGAATAGCTGTTACATATACCCTATCTGTACCCTCAGAAGGCTTGTTGAAGTGGTCGTAGGTTGAGATAACCTCCTGATTCTTGTAAAGCACAAGATCACCTGCTTCGATGAAGTGCCTGATACATGCTTTATCTACAGCAGTGAATTCATCATCAACTAAAGCTTCTACATCAAACTGCTCATACTTGATTGTTGGGTATTTATTGCGGAATACCTCCATAGCAGCAGACAGATGTTTGCCGTTGAACTGCGCATTTGTATAGTTCGCATAACTACCAAAATACCAATCGAAATATGAGTTCTTGGTTTCCTGGATTACACCAAGATTGCTAATACCAGTCATATCGATGGTAATGATAGGTGTAAGGTTAGAGCAGTATTCCTCATCCTGTTGATCACTCATCATTTCTCCGTCAATCTTGATCACACCAGATGTAATGACAGTGAACTCACTGACAGCACTACATTTTTCCTCCATTTGGAATGCCTGAGCGTTAGGGGTGTTTCCATCGTGGAGACGCATTGCAACGATGTAGGTCTTGCCAGGAACCATGTCATTATCCGTAGCCTTACTTGGGAAAACAAGCGTTTCTTCATCGAGAATCTTCATGCGAGTTGCCTTGTTCAATTCCTCGTCTGAATAATCTTTTCCCTGAACGTATACATCATTATCAGTGTAGAAGTTATAGAACTCAAGAATTCCATAAGTGCTATCTCCACCGACATAAGTATCCTTTATAAGAGCTGTGTTGAAGGCATTGATGTAAATCTGACGCTGCTCTTCGGTTGTCTTGGTAGGGTCATTGTAACCCTCCATATTTTTGTCGTATTTCTCTTTGTCAAGGAAACAATAATCAACCTTTGTGGTTTTTGTCTTGTCAGACACATCAGGGACCTCGACAGCAAAAGCATCAATAACATCGTCCCATGGAGAAGTCAGGAGCAGTTTTGTTTCCTTTTTACCGTCACAAAGAGGTTCAAGTTGCTGAGCACGGATAGTTGGCTTCACAACGTATGCTCGTATATCATCAATGGCATAGTCTGCACCAGATGAGTTTACACAGTTGTTCTCTACAGAGATGATATAATGATCGAACTTGGTCGCATCCACATTGTGAGGTTTGAAACTGTAGTACACATGATGCCAAAGACCACGGTGGTCAGGGTTTGTTCCATCAGAATACCCATTGTTACCACCGGTTACATATCCAGTGGCGAAGCTACTAAGTGTTGTCTCAGTACCATCGGTTTCTACACCTTTGAACGAGAATACCACATTGGCTGTCTCACTGGTCTGTGAAAACTCCATTACCCATGCCGATACATATACAGTAGTATTGGCACAGAAATCCCTACCGATGTTTAGAATGGTCATACGACCAGGGTCACCTGCTGCATTCGTATAATAGAAATATCCCTGCTCTGCACCGTTAGTATCATAGTACAAACGGTCAAATTTAATGTCGGTAGCATCACAACCTGCGTGGTAAGGTGTTGCACCAGAGTGATTGGCAACAACATACATATTATAGTCATTGCGTACATTGTATCCAAATCCATATGAAGACTCTTCCCATTTACGAGGCCATTTATAGTACTTTGACGTACCGCTTCCTGTAGCGTCAGTATCGCGTACATCATCAAAGTTAACTACTGTTGTAGGCTCGCCAAAGGAATGCTCCAGATTAGCAGGTGTTTGATGTGCATAGTCTGGATTGGTATTCAATTCATCCTCAGTGATCATATTTCCTTTGGTCAAAGGCATGATCTCTAAGTCATACTCCATGAGAAGCATACGATTGGCATCATCTGCCGCAGTGCCATAATAATATATTGGTTGAGGCTGGTTGTTCTGAAGTTTATTCTCTATGGCATAAATTCTAATCTGGTAATCACCAACAGTTGGTTTTTTTATATAAAATACACGGTCTATGTAGTTCTGGCTCTTATGAACCATGGCAAGTTCGTCGAGGTTAGTCGGCTTCCCACTTGGGAAACTCGTACCATCTTTAGAGTTGATGGTCCATCCAAGTTTAACATATTTGCCAGTTTCATCCTTTTTCCAGGTTTCCACCAGATAGTGATGAACAGCCTCGTAGGTATTTTCTCCGGTCTTATACCAGAAATCCGTCTTATAATCGTTAGGAAAATCGTAACGCTCAGGGCTCTGCAAACGATACTGGAAAGGAGTGCCCTCTGGCGCCATTAATTTTTCCTTGTGATCAGCCACATACTGAGGGCCTGTTGTTGCATTTGACATAAGATCAGCACGCGACTTTGCATTTCTAATGACAAAGACAACGCGGAAATGGATATTTGGCTCAGTTATTACATACCTTCCATCCGTTTCCTGAACTCCACCAGTAGTAAAGTCACAAGATGCATCTATTGCAATGATATCCAGAATCTCTCCTGTGGCGCTAGCATCCGACTTGTAGAGCAGAGATGTGGCATTTTTTCGGTCTCCAGTCAATGCTTCACCACCAAAGATACCCCATTCCGAACGATAGAAGAATTCTGCACCGACAGGGTCAATCTTACTATCTTGGATACCCTTACCTGTAGTGTAATCATACCAACGAGTGTACTTCTCGTAATATTGGGTAGCAGTCTTAAAGTCAGTAAATGGCAATAACTCCACATTGTTTCCAGGAATTACCCATACATCCTTTACCAACTCGTGAGAACGCTGAATAGGGTCTGCACCCACCTTGATACGACTGTCATCGGCGTGAGTTTTATAAACTCCACCGGCATAATTCAAATTGTCAGGGATGTCTTTTCCGAATTTGCCTGAATATGCATAGCCCTCAAAATGGGTGAAGCCGACAACATTGACCTCTGCTATATAAATATTGGAAATTGTGACGACAGTACCATCATCGGCGAATCCCAATCCCATAGCGAGCTGCACGTTGCTGATGTCCACACCCTTCTTTGTGCCGCGATATTCCTTTTTCAAGGTATTCTGTCCTGCTTTTAGGTCTATAGTCTCTTCAAGAAGGAAATTGCCTGTGTCACCATTATCCTCCAGTTTCATGACAATTGACACGGCCTTAGTAGTATTGATTACCATGCTGACCTCGTACTTTTTGCCATTCTCAATCTTCTTAATGGTGTTATACGGGGTGATATGAAGCCATCTTTGCCATCTATCTGTGCTATCTCGTTCACCTGCGACCTCAATACGCCATTCCGAATTTCCTTTTGTGTGAGTAAGGCTGGTGATTCGACTGTTATCGTTTACCTCCGTTACTGATTTGCCATTAATTACATCGCCTGGAGCATAGTTGTCATCGAACTGCTTCCATATATTGTAGGTGG
>JAZQOD010000042.1:0-6286 GCA_045627685.1 Prevotella sp.
GGATTTTTCACTTTTCACTGTTCACTTTTAACTTCCCCCAAATAGGTTCAACTTATTCTTTCTTGCCTCTGCTATCGGAACGACATTGTCATTCTTCTGCTTATACTCCTCACGAAGAAGTGCATATCGCTGGCGTATTTCTTCTGCCATGCGACCTCTCTCCTCCGGATTCAGCAACTTCTGCGAAACCACCGCGTTCTGTGCGGCATCCTTCGACCATATTACCATTCCGCGATATTCCGGTGCAATCTTCAACGAAGCATGCAACTCTGATGTTGTAGCGCCGCCTATTATCACCGGTATATCCAGATTCGCTTGCTGCATCTGCTTCACCACAGTCACCATCTCATCGAGCGACGGTGTTATCAGTCCACTCAAGCATATCATATCTGCCTTCTCGCGGATGGCTGTCTCCACAATCTGCTCTGGTGGCACCATCACTCCGAGGTCAATTATCTCGAAGTTGTTGCATGCCATAACAACAGCAACGATGTTCTTTCCGATGTCATGCACATCACCCTTGACAGTAGCAATGACCACCTTTCCGGCTTTTGCCGACTCACCCGCATTCTGCGATTCTATATACGGCTGCAGTATCTGCACAGCCTGCTTCATCGTCCGGGCAGTCTTCACCACCTGCGGAAGGAACATCTTTCCTTCGCCGAACAACCTGCCCACCTGATTCATGCCTTCCATGAGCGGTCCCTCGATGACATCCACAGCACGGGGATATTTCTGCAGCGCCTCCTCGATATCTGTCTCGAGATAGGTGCCCACACCTTTGCGGAGGGCGTATGCAAGGCGCTCATCAACCGATTCCTTGCGCCAGGACTCTTCTGTCTGGACAGTCACTGCCCCACCCTTCGCTGCTTCTGCCTGGGCTTTCAACTGCTGGGCAAGGTCAATGAGTTCCTCGGCTGCTCCCTTGCGACGGTTCAGGACCACATCCTCTATCAGCGTGAGTTGCTCCTGAGGGATATCGGAATATGTCACCTTCGTTGCCGGATTGACAATACCGAAATCCATTCCCGCCTTCATGGCGTGATACAGGAACACGGCATGCATAGCCTCACGGATGTAGTTGTTGCCACGGAACGAGAAACTGAGGTTGCTCACACCTCCACTGACATGGGCTCCCGGACAGTTGCGGGTTATCCATTCGGTGGCTCTGATGAAGTCGATGGCATAACTGTCGTGCTCGTCGATGCCCGTTGCTATCGAGAGGATATTCGGGTCAAAGATGATATCCAACGGATTCATGCCTACCACCTCTGTGAGTATCTTGTATGCCCGGCCGGCAATCTCTATTCTCCGTTCGTAGGTGGTGGCCTGTCCCTGTTCATCGAAACACATCACCACCACTGCCGCACCGAACCGCTTCAACAACTTGGCATGCTCAATGAACAGAGCCTCACCTTCCTTGAGTGATATGGAGTTGACGATGCATTTTCCCTGTACGCATTTCAGTGCTGCTTCAATGACATCCCATTTCGAGGAGTCGATCATCAGTGGCACTGTGGCGATATCAGGTTCAGCAGCAATGAGGTTGACGAATCGCTCCATCTCTACCTTGGCATCGAGGAGTCCATCGTCCATATTTATGTCAATGACGAGAGCACCGTCAGCCACCTGCTTACGGGCAATGTCCAATGCCTCGTCGTAGTTTTTCTCGTTTATCAGTCGCAGGAACTTCCTACTTCCTGCTACATTGCAACGCTCACCCACATTGGTGAATGTTGGTTTTCCGTCGGCATCCTCCAACGGAGTGAAACTCTCGAGTCCTGCCAGGTGCAACTGACGGTAGCGAGGGCGTGGCACACGCGGTGCCTTTCCCTCAACGAGTTTTGCATAGGCGGCAATGAACGATTCGTCGGTGCCGCAGCATCCGCCAATGATGTTCACCATTCCGGAGTCAACGATATCGGCTATTGCTGGCAACATCGACTCGGCTGTTTCGTTATACTGTCCGAGTTCGTTTGGCAGTCCGGCATTCGGATGGGCACTGACGAAATACGGTGCCCTGCCCGACAGTTGCTGTAGGAATGGCTTCATCTCGCGCGCTCCGAAACCGCAGTTCAGACCAACCGAGAATATATCGTACGACGAAATCGTCGAGAGGAATGCTTCGAGAGTCTGTCCGGAGAGCGTTCTTCCGGCTAAATCGCTGACGGTGACACTGAGCATTATCGGACAGACAACTTTCTCACCACGTTTTTCCGCGAGTGCCGCTATCTCATGCTGGGCGGCGTCTATCGCTGCCTTGCAGTTCAATGTGTCGAAGATTGTCTCAATGAGAATGGCGTCAACACCTCCGTCGAGCAATCCACGTATTTGTTCGCTGTAAGCGTCGAAGAGAGCATCGTAGGTGATATCGCGGGCGGCAGGATCGTTGACATCAGGCGACATCGAGGCTGTCTTGTTCGTAGGCCCCACATCGCCGAGAACGAATCGCGGTTTCTGTTCGGTGGAAAACTCATCGGCACATTCTCTTGCGAGTCTGGCACCGGCGAGGGCGAGGTCATAGCATTGCTCCTCGAGACCATAGTCGGCTTGTGAGATGCGTTGCGACGAGAAGGTGTTGGTGGTAATGAGATCGGCTCCGGCAGCGAGATATTTCCTGTGTATATCACGCACAATATCGGGATTCTTCAGGTTCAACTCGTCAGTGTTGCCTGTAGTAATCCCGTAACGGCTCACCATAGTGCCCATAGCACCATCGAGAACCAGTATGCGCTGTTGGAGGATCTTGCGGAGTGTCTGCATTAGAAATTCTTCCTTACTCTATCCATTTCGCGGCGATCCTCTTTTTCCTTCAGAGTCTGTCGCTTGTCATACTGTTTCTTACCACGGCAGAGAGCGATGTCCACCTTTGCTCGACCATTCTGGTCGATGAACACCAGTGTTGGCACGATGGTATATCCCGGAGCTTTGCACGCCTCCTGGAGATTACGAATCTCACGTCGGTTGAGCAACAGTTTACGGTCGCGTTTCATCTCGTGGTTAGCATACGAGCCATAGAAATATGGCGAGATGCTCATGCCCTTCACCCATATCTCGTTGTTATGGATATAGCAATAGGTGTCCACGAGCGAAGCCTTGCCCAGACGGATGGATTTTATCTCCGTTCCGGTGAGCACGATACCTGCCGTGTACTCGTCAACAAAGAAGTACTCGAACGAAGCCTTCTTGTTTTTTATCTGTACGGGACTCTTCTTGCGGAGTTCCTGTTCTATCTTGTTCATGAAACTATTCCACTATTGTTACAAACTTGTCGAGATTGTCGTCAAGATAGCATGCCACCATGTTGGTGAACTGCTCTTCGCTCACCACGAACTCATCATCGTAGTCGTCGAACTCAGGACATTTCTCAAAGATTGCCATGAACTCATCATCGGTCATATCCTGTTCTATCATCTCGTGGTATTTTGTATAGAACTTATGACTGCGTGAGATGAGTTGCGACAGTCCTATCACACCCCACTCCTTCATCGCTCTACCGAACGGATTCTTGTAGATGAACGCTCCGTAGCCGTTGTGGATCAGTTGTACGAAACCACCCTCCATCACCTCGTCGCGGAGAATCTTGTATGCAAGGAGTGTTATCTGGTCGGCATTGAGTTGTGACATTGTCTCAGCCGTCAGTTCACCACCGATAGCATCATCGATGGCATCCACCACAGCCTCCACGAAGGCGTCCATACCCTCCTGCGCCGCCGCTGCCAACACTGCATCCTGTATCTTTACTTCAATCATTTATCTTGTTTCTTATCGTTATTATTTGCCGCTTTCGCTATCGCTCTTGCTCTTTTCCCACTCTTCCCATTCTTTCATTGCCTCCTGCCAGTTTCCTTCATTAGCATCAGCATTCGCCTCTGCTTCTGCCTGACGGGCTGCCTCATCGCGGGCTTTGTCGCGGGCACGTTTCTCTTTCATCGCAGCGATGGTAGCATCATCGAGAATCTGGATGGCACCACGCTGGATAGCCTCCTGCAACTCCTTGTCGCCAAAGGCCTTGCCCTGCTCGTTGAAGTCGGAGATATTGAATTCGAAGTTCACACGCAACTGATGGCGAATCTCCTTCTGCTGAAAACGCGTACCAGCACATTTCTTTCGCAGGAGCATCGCAATGATGTCGATCTCGTGCTGAGAGTATTTGTTTCGTCCCATCAACCCTCCTCCTTATTTCAACTGATGCATCTTGCAATGACCGCACTGCATCTCCGGCTGAGCCTTGTGAGCACACTCCATACCCTCTGCATGATGACCGCAGCAACCGTGCTTTGGAGCGTGAGCCATGAAGAACTCCATGACCTTCTCCTTTGAGTATCCCTGTCCTTCCTCGAGGCAAGCCGATTCGTAAACACCTTCAATCTTTCCTTCGGCATCGATGACAACGAAGAAAGGATATCCCAGTTTTGGATTACCGAAGAACTCGAAAGCCTTCTCGTTCTTGTTCTTTGGGGAGAAGTTCACGTGGATATACTCATAGTTGGCATCAACCAACGCCTTCACATCCTCGTCGGTAGTGATGAAATCGGCGAACCACAAGCACCACTTACACCAGTTACCGCCTACCTGGCACATCACCATCTTACCTTCAGCCTTTGCCTTTGCCACAGCATCAGCAATCTGCTTCATGCCGTCGAGCGACTCATCGTAAGGTTTTGCCAGTTCGCTCATTGGTTTTGGAGCCTTCTTGACAGCAGTTTCCTGAGCGTTAGCACACATAAAAAGGGCTGCGAACAACCCGAGGACAAATATTCTTTTCATAACAGTATTTTTTCGTTATACACTTGAAAATACAAAATTATGATTTTTTTTTGTAAAACAAAACCCTCCAGCCATAATTCTTCATAAAAACCACGATTTTCTTGCTAGATTTCGAAAAATGTATTACCTTTACATCCGATTAATTTTTAATTATATTATAAAATGATGAAAACTCTACTTCTTTCGCTTACCATGGTTGTTGCCTTCGCTACACAGGCAGCAGCAAGTGTCACACTCAATCCAGCCTCTGCACAGGCAGCAGGCATGGGCAGTTACACCGGCGTTCAGGGCGAATGGGAACTGATGCTTATTGATGCCATTGAGAATCCGTTGGTACAGTTCAACTTCAACTCCGGTTCGTACAACAAGATTGCCGGCAGTTACGATGCATCGGGCATCGTTTTCAGCAATGGTGCCGAGATTCAGATCACCGAGGGAGCCTACACCATCACCTATGTTTCCGCAGGTACCGAATATGCAGTCTATAACATCGCAGGCAGTTTCAGCGCCGAGAACGGTGAGACTTACACCTTCGATGCCAACCTCGAAGTCCTGCCTTACGACTACCTCTACTACCTATACTATGAGATGGGTGTTTTCACATGGGACATGGTTGTTATCGTTCTTGACGATGCCCCAGCCAATGAAGACGGCGATGTTGTCGAGGTGCTGATGACCGGCGGCAACTACTATGACTATATCGACTCGATGGGTGCCCTTCAAATTGTTGCCGAGAACGAGGATGGCTATCTGGCTCAGCTCATCTTCGATGCAGAGGATGTGGCTCCTGGAACTTACAACCTCTCGCAGACATACACTATCTACTGCTACCTTGCCGACATGAACGCCGGAGTCTATGCAGCCTACTTCAAGTCGGGCACAGCAACTCTCACACAGAATGCCAACGGCTCATACAGCGTTGATGCTACATTGCTGGCTAAGGGCGGTGACTACTATCATCTGAGCATACCAGTATGTGTTCCTGATGGTGAGGACTATCATGACTACCTTGAAGACGCTACATCCATCGCTACCCCATCCCTCACCCCAGAGAAGGCGACAAAGCGTTTCGACGGTCGTCAGATCATCATCGAGCACCAAGGCCGCACCTACAACCAGAACGGCAGCCGCATCAAGTAAACCGAGTCCTCTCCTGTCCTCTCCCCAAAGGAGGGAGCAAAGGGATGAACATATATAGGAAAATTATCAACATTTCAGTCAAATAAATCTATAGACAGAATCAACCATAATCAAGAAAATCCGATTATGGAAATCACATAAAAAAATCTCCTGCAATCATTACGATTACAGGAGACTTTTTATTATATTGTAATTAACTGTATATCAGATATTACTTCTTGTTGAGTGCGAGGTCAACATTTACAGCGCATGCTACTGAGCAACCTACCATTGGGTTGTTACCAATACCGAGGAAGCCCATCATCTCTACGTGTGCAGGTACTGATGAAGAACCAGCGAACTGAGCGTCAGAGTGCATACGGCCGAGAGTATCTGT
>JAZQOD010000043.1:0-12872 GCA_045627685.1 Prevotella sp.
ATAAGACAATGTCTACATACAAAATACATGTAGACATGTAGACTTGATTTTGAGGTCTACATGCAGGTCTACATGTGCTAATGCTCTGTGTATCAGCGCGTCTAAAGCATTTATGTAGACATGTAGACCTAAACGCCAAAACAAAACTCCTGAGAATATTTTTCATTGAGGGCGTTGGTTGTATATCAGAGTAGTGGAATGAGCATGTCAAAACGGTGGAATGAGGGAAAATTCGCTAGCGAATTTCTCGTCAAAGCGCCCAAATGACAGTCCCCCAACCCCCAAAGGGGGAGTAAATGAAACAAGAATATAATTGTGCGGACGGCGGGCGCACAACTGTTCGACGGTGAGCACACAGTTGTGCAACGCTGAGCGCACAGTTGTTTCGCGGTGCGCGCACAATCACTAGAACCACTCTCCACCAAACAGAAGCTAACTTCAAAGTCCCCTCCCTGGGGAGGGATGGGGAGGGGCCTTCATTTTTCATCTTCACTCAGGCAACACAAAAACAAAGAAATTTCAATTTTGTTTACTACTGATTATCAGCGTATTAAGCCCGAATTGTGTATTCGTTGTGTATTATTTCCCGTAGAAATGTTTGGCGGTATCAAGAAAATGATGTAACTTTGGCAACGGAATCAATTAGGCGAGTCATGGGACTGTCCCCGTGATTCTATTTATTCAATGGTAACATCCCCAGTTCGATTAATCGATTTTATTTTGATATATTTTGGCTTCAAAAATAATTAAATATGTCTTACAGAAAAGAAGTTAATAAAAACATTAATGAGTATTTAAAGGCTCATGGCTTTGCTTATAAAAGCAAGAAATATATATATGTTAGAGATTATAATGATGATATAGTTCAGGGTATAGGTTTTGCAGAAGAGACTTGGCACGTCCCTCTCCGGTATTTTATGCGAACTTTTATCACTATCGCATCCAAGTCACTAAATGATATTCTATTTGAGGTATCAAATGGAATGTTGGATTATAGGAAAAAATATACTAGCCCTGCATACTTCTGCCAATATAATGACGGTATAGAATATGAAGATTGTATCCATACTATATTTATCAGCAATAAATCTATGGAAGACAACATCCATGAGTTTGATATTATGTTCAATGGTGTCGTCCAAATGATATATAAGAAATATAGTAAGCAAAAGGATATTTATTTGTGTCCTATCACAGATAAGTATTTCAATCAAATAAATGCTCCTTGCAATTGGTATTATGTACCACTCGCATATTTTTTTAACGGCGAGTTCCGTAAAGCATTCATGTTTATTGATGAACGTATAGCAATAGAAAATAGAATGATCGAAAGATTTGGACCACATTCCAGTAGTGATGAAACAATATCTATTTACGAAACATATCGAAGTAATCTAGAAAAATGGATTGCAATGAAACGCCAGTTCAAAGTTGACGATGAGTATTTGCCTGTGTATGATGAGTAAGGAGGTATTATTCTTTGGGCAAGGAAAGTCCATACTATCACTCCCTTAAACATTTACAACAAGCTCTAACTCACAATTTGGTACAAGAATCCGTTGGTAGGATGAGATTGCAAGACAGACATAAGAAATAGCAAAAGGGCTGGGCATCGGTTGATGCTCAGCCTTATTTATTATTTCATTTGGGCATTAGTTAGAACACTTCCTTGCGTCCATTGATAATATAGATGCCCTTCTGTACTTTCTGCACTCTTCGGCCGTCGATGGTGTAAATCCTCAACTCGGAGCCGTCAGCATTGATTTCGGGTGTATTAATCCCGTTGGTCGAACTATTGAGCGAGGCGTGTTCGGCATTGAGCACATTACAGTCGTTGCGGTCGTCTGGATTGTAGTTGTTTACAAAAACAACAACATCCACATACTTATCGTTCCACTCCTCGGGAAGCACGAATGAATAATGTGCCGAGGCTCTCATCTGTGCATCGAAAGTGATGGCATCACCCCATACATCGGTGAGGGTTTTCCTACAGGTATGACGATGAGGATACGACGATGAACTTACTCCAGCCTGGTCGCGGGCGATGATGCTGTCTTCGGTGAGGAACACCGTCAGGCGTGGGTTGTCGGTAAGAGCATCGAGGGCCTCAAGTTTCTCCATATCGACAGTGAGGTCGAGCAGGCGTGAAGCACTGTCGTAGGTCACCGTCGGTGTGATACTCACGAAAGAAGGAAGCGCTATGGCACTCTCGAGTGATGGACGGAAGGTGTCAGGATAACCGATGCTGAACACCGGATAGCGCATATCATCGCTTCCGCCTTTCAGATGGAACTCCGGACGGTTGTTGCGGTCGAACATTCCGGCTGGGGCGAAGGTGCCGTCTTCACCATAGAACCAGAGGTAATTCTTGTCATCGTTGACAGTGAGCCAGTCGGTGCCATATCCCACATGATGTGTCACGAGAATGGTGTGGGCGTCATACCCCTCTTCCATACAGGTACGGATGGTGGAATGAGCACGAGGACAGTTTGGGCACTTCTCGGTGCTGAACTCCTCGAGGAGCACTTTGTGAGGCATTGTCTGGGTATATGAAGACATATACACCAGAGTGCGATCGTCATTAGGATTCTCGTCGCCAATGGCACTGATGGAAACATTCACCGGCACCTTCACAGCCTCGGCAATGGTATTCGTAGGAATGACAACGGTGAAGGTGTCGCGCTGATGGTACACGAGGGTTTTCTGGCGCTCCACGGAGGTAGCCTCCTCACCGTTGATGTCATAGTTGAAAGAGTAGCCGTTGATGGTTGACGGTGCGGTGTTCTGCACAACGATGGTGGCATGGAAATCGTCACCATAGGCACAGAGGCGATCGTAGGCTGTGCTGATGATGGAGAGATTGCAGTTGTTCACCATTTCTCCTTCCACACGAGCCTCGATGGAGAGCGAACCCGACACCTGGGCACTTCTGTTGTCCCACACTCCGTTCTTTGCCACCCAGTAGCCATTGGCATGCGACTGACCAGCAACGGAGATGCATTTCACTGATGACGACTGGTCGAAACTGTAACCGAGAACGAGATCATCAGAGGCGTCGAGAACGACTGGCGATGGAAGTTCCACCTCGTTCCATCCTTGCACAGGACTGGCAACATCTACTTCAGCAATGTTCTCTCCTTCAAGGGAATGGCGCAGCCACACCTTCACATTGCTGATGCCGGTGGTGGTGACAAGACCGAAACGCAGAGCCGTTATCGATGCTCCGTCGTAGTTTTGATAACTGTCCCTGGGCAGGATGACGGCTGGGGAGATTGTCCCCGAGCCGGTCTTGCTCTGTCCCACTGTGGCGAGTTTGCCTTCGCAGGTACCGATATATGCTACTGCCGCCTGTGCGGAGATGCTCACCAGGAGCATCGCCACAAGCACGGCAAGAGAACGCTGGATTTTCATAGGTTGCTTCCGGAAATTACTTCATTACCTTAACAGTCTTACCGCCTTTGCGCACTACATACACACCTGAAGGAGTGTTAGCAGCATCGGCCATACGACCGTCAACAGTGTAGTATGTGGCTGTTGCATCTTCGCACTCTGTGATAGCCTCAACGCCTTCTGTCTGGCGCTTAACCACGATTACATTCGACTCAGGACTTACCACATCACCGTAGTTGGCTGTGACACAGTACTTGCAGATGTCGCCGTCGCTGAATGCACAGTTTACTTCAGCAGATGTAGCATCGAAACTTGCCTTTGCAACAGGGAGATCACGAGAGACATGGTCGCCTACTGACAAATCTGTAGAAATCTTCAGTTCACCAACGAAGCATGCCATATCACCGCCTGACACTGCGTCGGTCATCTTGAACATGATACGGCTGCCGGCAGTACCACCTTCGAGTTCTACCGAGAATGTCTGAGGATTACCTGGTGCCATCTCAATCTCCTTTGTCTCGCCATCGAACACAAACTTTGAGCCGAAGGCGTTAGGATTATCCTTTGCCCAACCAACAGTTACGATACAGTCGTCCAGGAAGCTCATGCCGGTACCAGAGATCTTAACCTTTCCACCACCGAAAGAGTAGTCGGCCTTTGGACCAATGAGGACACCTGGGAAACCGAAGCTCTCATAAACATTGGAAATACCAATCATACCTGTCTGTACGCTGATGAGATAGCTGCCCCATCCTGGGTAAGCAAGATAGTCGTCGAGGAGTACCAACTGGCCGTCCTGAGTCATTACTGTTGAACGAGCGTCGTCAGAATCGAATGGGATTGAGCTGAAATCATCGTCAAAGTACACGAGTTCCTCACCTTCCTGTGCCACCGTGTGAGTGTGGTTCACGAAGAGCTTATAGTCGTATGCCATAGATACAGGCTGCCAGTGAGCGGTGAATCCGTTCTCTGTAACATCTGTTGCATCAAGAGCCACTGGTGCTTCGAGCGATGTAGGACCAAGAGTAGGGAAATATTTCTTTCCAGGATAACTCTCACCCTCCTCGTTCACAGCAACAACATTCACGAGAATGCCCTCAGAAGGAGCAAACTCGAAGTCAGCGTCGAGGCTGTTGGTATCGGCAATGAACTCTGATGCATCACCTGTAGCATAGTTGGTGATCATCACCTTATATGACTGTGCATTCTCTACTGCATCCCATGTGATATGAAGTTTGTTGATTTCCAACATCTCGCAGTTGATGTTCTCTGGAGTGTCGAGGGTATATGTAACCTTCTCGATCATTACATCATCAACGAGAATCTTTCCTGCCCATGAGTAGAACATGATTGCTGTTGTAGGCACACCGTAGCCAATCTCGAGTTCCACCTCTGTCCACTCACTGGTCATTGGAAGAGTGTTTGCGCCAAGCATATGAGGGTTTGCTGGGTCGTTGTCCAAAATGAAATACTGGAGGCCCACACCCTGTGCGTTAGGATTCACATTCTTAACCTTTGCGTGGAAACGGTACACACCCAAGAGGTCCATGTCTGGAGTCATCAGATATCCAGGACCGTCGTCGCCTACCTCGTCAAAACCGAGATATACACAACCGCCAGCCTGATAGGTAAGGAACATTGTCCATCCTGGATTGTCGGCAAGTCCATCGACAAACTCCTGTGGTTGTGCACCGAGGTCGAGATTGTCAGGTGCATCCTGCGAACCAGCAGTGAGGTTATCAAAAGTTTCTATAAACACTGTCTCTGTCTGGACAGCCTTGTGAGCACCCTGAGCAGGCTGGTTGTCCCATACCGACATAATCTGGTCGGCACTGAACTTTTTACCTACTGGTGTTTCAAGGAAATGTTTCACACCCTCTGGCAGAGAGTTCTTCTGCAGGTTCATTACCTGCGCACTTGCAGTCATTGCGAACATGGCACAAGCAAGCATCAAAAAGTAGAATTTTCTCATAATAATTTTGTTTTAGTTTTGAAAATTTCTGCAAAGGTAACAAAAAACTATGAAAACGAAACCATTAAGCATAAATAATCAGCCCGGGGCATTGAATTTGCTCCGGGCTACTATAATAGGTTTATAAGATTCTTTATTGTCTCCAGCCTTCGCGGGAGTTCTTCACTACACCACCTACGAATTCGGTGACATAAGGACGACAGACACGGAAAGTGTTAAAAGTGCTCTTCACCTTGCCGTTGATGACATAGCCAATACCACGGTCGCCGGAATCGGAGAGACTGCAGTTGCAGACATGATAGATGAGGACTCCTGGCTTCTCTGGCACTTCCATAGAATTCTCCATGCGGATATCTGTGCCGAAATATACATCGTAGATGCCAAGACCATAGGCACTGTGCACATTGACATTGTCGGATACCTTGTATGCCGCATAACCGGCACGGGTGCCGTTCTCACTCATGTAGCGATCCTGCTGACCGGCATCATAAGGGGTCTCACACTGATAGAAATATGTTCTGCCTCGCTCACCTTCCCAGAGTGTCTGGTATTTCTGGAAATGTTCGTTGAAGAGTCCATAGACGGTAACATCATCGCCTTTGACAAGAAGACCGTATGGTGAGGTGTTGACATCCCAGCCTACCGAGTTTGGCACACCGTGGTCGGCACGCCAGATCCAGAAATGATCGCCAATGACATTGTTGGCATCAATCTCAAGGGCACAATCGACATGCACTGGTGCTGAACGGAAACCGCCTACACGGAAGAACACATCGGCAAGGAGTGTAGGGTTGTCGGTGTGGTTGGCATTGCCTCCATCAACACGGAGGAGTGTTGCCGATGAGTAATGGGCATCGAAGAGGAGCGAACAGATGGTGACGCCATCGACATCAGCCACTACCAATGCCGACTCGGAGTTGGCGGCAGAAGGGATGAGGGTGGCATAGCCAAGGCCCATGACGATAGTGCCGGGACGGTTCACACGCAGTGGTTCATCGAGTTCGTACATTCCCGGCTGGAAGAGGATATGCTTGCCGGCAGCGAGACGCTTGTTGATCTCGGCTGCTGTAGTGCCTGGCTTCACCACATAGAAGTCTTTTTTCAGGTCAAAGACCTCACCACGGCCCATATCATCGCGGGTATATGGCAGTCCCACAGCATCGCGGCGCAATGCCGGACGGAACACTTTGTATTTGCCAGTCTCATCGACAAAGAGGAACGGCTTTTCGCGCACCACAGGGGTTGTAGGAATCCATGTGATGTTACCGCCTGACTCCCAGTTGTTTACATAGGTTGACTGGTCGGCTCCGGTTCCGAGTTCCACGCCCTGGAACATGAAGTTCCATGAACCCTCGCGGAACTTGCCACGGCCTTTTTCGAGATGGGTGTTACGGGTGTACCACTGCTGCTGTCCGTCGCTACCTGCTGGTGCCATGAAATTACAGTCGGCAGTGAAACCGCCACTCACCCAACCATTGCGCCACTGGTTTCTCACTGTTCGCTCGGAATAGACACGGCGGATAGGTGCTGCCTGCGACACTGCCCAGAGGAATGTCTCGTCTTCCTGGTAGGTCTCAGGACCTATGACGGAGAGGTTTTCGAGACTTCGCCAGAAGGTACAGGTACCATTATCATTGGCAAGAGGTGCAGGAGTGTGGATGTTACTCACCTTTACATCATAAGGAGTGCGTCCGAGTCCTGCCATGTGCATATAGTATGGCACTTTCAGCACACCAGCCTCGCGATAATCGCCCGGAAGGAACAGCACTGCATAGCGGTCCTTGCCGAACTGTTCACGGAACATCTTCGTGTGGAGTTTCTCCACCTCGGCGTTGATAGTCGCCATATCGTCTTGCGGACCGAAGATAAACACATTGTTGCCCAGAGCCTCATCGTGGAAGTTCTCGACTTTCGCCTGCATGACGACAGTGCAACACAGGCTCATTGCTAATACAAATAGTTTTTTCATTCTTTTGTGTTATATTGTTTTTGGAATTCCATTATTATGCCTAGAGACTAACTTCAATAGCCCTCCCCCATTGAGGGGGGAGTTGGAGGGGGGCTTGAGGCGGAGCCTTTCTTATTCCTTGGATGATGCATCAGTATTTCCTCGCGGAGGGTTGTGGTGTCGATATGTGTGTAGATCTCCGTTGTGCCGATACTCTCATGACCGAGCATAGCCTGGATGACACGCAGATCGGCACCACCTTTCAGCAGTTCGGTGGCGAAACTGTGACGGAGGGTGTGAGGCGAGATGGTCTTCTCGATACCTGCCTCTGCCGCCTGACGCTTTATCATGATGAGAATCATCGTACGGGTGAGATGGGCACCACGACGGTTGAGGAACACATAATCTTCTTCACCGGGCTTGATATTCAACAGGTTACGGTCGAGATACCAATATTTCAGTTCCTTCAATGCCTTACCAGAGATTGGAACCAGACGCTCCTTGCTGCCTTTGCCGAACACTCGCACGAACTTCTCATCTTCAAAGATATCCGACAGTTTGAGGTTCACCAACTCCGACACTCGCAATCCACAGGAGAACAGCACTTCAATGATAGCCTTGTTGCGCTGACCTTCGGGTTTCGACAGGTCGATAGACGCCTCGAGGGCATCGACCTCCTCGACAGAGAGCACTTCCGGCAGATGTTCGCCCATCTGTGGCGATTCCAACAGTTCCGAAGGGTCGTTGTCTATATAACCTTCGAGCACCAGAAAACGATAGAATGAGCGTACTCCCGAGAGTATTCTGGCCTGTGTGGCGGCTCCCACCCCATGCTCGTGGATGGACAGGGCAAAATGCTGAAGATCCTCCAATTCCAGTTCGGCAGCAATCTTCCCCTCACTATCACAGTAGTCGAGGAGGTATTGCAGGTCGTGCTGATACGCCTCAATGGTGTTTTGCGAGTAGTTTCGCTCTAATTTGAGGTATCTCACGTACGCACGAACAATATTTATTGTGGTTTTCTTGTCCTTTTGCATTTATTTTCGTACTTTTGCCCACAAATTTACGAAATTATCAACAAGTGGCTAAAAAAACAACCACTTTTTTTGCAGAAAAAGATGAAAATACTTATTGTTAACGGTCCAAATCTCAATCTTCTGGGTGTCCGCGAGCCGGGAATCTACGGTTCGGAGTCATTCGAATGTTATCTGCCTGCGCTACAGGCAAAATACCCTGATGTTGAAATAGAATACTACCAGAGCAACATCGAGGGTGAGATGATAAACAAAATGCAGGAGGTGGGATTCACCTACGATGGCATCATTCTCAATGCTGGTGCCTATACCCATACGAGCATTGCCCTGGGCGACTGTATCAGATCTTTGAAATGTCCGGTGATTGAGGTACATATCTCTAATGTCCACCAGCGTGAGGAGTTCCGCCACAAGTCAATGATATCGGCTGCCTGCAAGGGTGTGATATGCGGCTTTGGGTTGAAGTCGTACGAATTGGCATTGCTGAGTTTTATAGAATAAACGCATGAGTATCGACGAGTACATACTTCAGCATATCGACCCGGAACCAGAGCATCTCTATAAGCTATACAGGGCTACCAACATAGAGTTGCTCCATGGACGCATGGCATCCGGTCATCTGCAGGGACGACTGCTGAAGATGCTTGTGCAGATGATTCGCCCGAAGAACATCCTCGAGATTGGCACCTTTGCCGGATACAGTGCCATCTGCATGGCCGAAGGACTGGAAGACGGGGGAAAGGTATATACCTTCGAGATAAACGACGAGCAGGAGGATTTCACCCGTCCGTGGATCGAATCGTCAGAGGTGGCCGACCGCATCGAGTTCATCATTGGCGATGCCATTGAGAAAGCACCGGAACTGGGCATAGTGTTCGACATGGCGTTTGTGGATGGCGACAAGCGCACATATCTCGAAACATACGAGATGGTATTGAAGATTCTCCGTCCGGGTGGGTTCATCCTGGCTGACAACACCCTCTGGGATGAGCATGTGGTGGATCCGCAGTATCTGAAAGACCAACAGACAAAAGGAATATTGAAGTTCAACGACTTTGTAGCACAAGACCCTCGTGTGGAGAAGGTGATACTGCCTCTGCGCGACGGACTGACACTAATTAGAAAACTATGAGAAAAATCTTATTTCTTATCCTCGCATTAGGACTTATGCAGGATATCACAGCACAGGTAGAGGAGCATGATGTTTCATCAATCTACATCGGTGGACATATCCGTCGCGAGCGTCCTACCACCATCAAGAATCTGCGTGCCTCGGGATTCACTACGGCAATCCTGTTCAATGTGCATGTTGACACGGATGGTACTCTCATGACCGATGGTGAGACTATCTGTAAGAACGGAGAATATGTGTTTGCCAACACACAGCCTCATTATGTCAGTGACATCAAGGACTTGCTGGAGGCTCCTACATCTATCCGTCGTATAGAGATTTGCATCGGTGGCTGGGGCAATAACTCGTACGACCATATCCGCGACCTTATCAATGCCCATGGCACTGGCGAGGGAACGATGCTCTACAAGAATTTCAAGGCTTTGAAGGAGGCTATTCCTGAAATAGAGGCTGTGAACAACGATCAGGAGCAGTGCTATGACCTGGAGACAGCGAAGAAGTTCCATAGGATGATGGGCGACCTCGGCATGACTACCACCATCGCTCCTTATACCCAGAAGACCTACTGGAAGAACTTGGCTACCTATCTGCACAGCGAAGGCCTGCTGGATCGTATTCTCATACAGTGCTACGATGGTGGTGCGGGCAACAATCCTGCCAACTGGCATCTCGTTGAGGGTGTGCCTGTTCACGGAGGACGAATGTACTATCAGGACACATGGGATGTGGACTATCATATCGGGAAGTTCCAGGACTGGGCTGACAACTGTGATGTGACGGGCGGTTTCGTATGGGTTTACAACGATGAGTCGTGGGACATGAACGCTTGGGCAACGGGCATCAACCGTGTGTATAAGGCTCGCACCGTGAGCGAAGACCTCGTGGTGGCTACCGTTTATAGCGAGACCGACTTCGGTGGTTACAGTGTTGACCTGCCAGAAGGAAAGTTCGTTCAGCAGGAAATGGCTTGCTGGGGTATCAAGAACCAAGACGTCGCCTCGGTGAAGGTGAAGGAAGGCTACAAACTCATTATCCACACTAACTCAAACTGCCAGAGAGGTAAAGAGTTTATGGGCGACAATGCCTCGCTGGGTTCATACGGCAACAAAGCGATGTCAATAACCGTGGAATCAATCGAGAACGGTATCGCAAATGTTGATAGCGAGGTTGCCAATGGTGAGATGTACGACCTCCAGGGCCGCAAGGTGGAAGCCGGCACCGCAAAACACGGCATTTACATTATCAATAACAAGAAAATCATTAAATAATTAATGGAAGCAACAAGACAAAATCGTATAGCACGCCTTTTGCAGAAGGAGTTGAGCCTTATTTTCCAGGCACAGACACGAGCAATGCACGGCGTGATGGTAAGTGTAACAAACTGCAAGATCAGTCCAGATCTCTCAATCTGTACTGCATATCTTAGCATCTTCCCTTCTGACAAGGGACAGGAGATTATCACCAATGTGAATAACAACGCATCGCAGATTCGCTACGAACTGGGCACCAGAGTGCGCAACCAGTTGCGTATCATCCCTGAACTGCGTTTCCACATCGATGACTCACTCGACTACATCGAGCGTATTGACGAATTGTTGAAGCAGTAGCCCCCCACCATGAACTTCCCTCTTTTCATAGCGAAGCGTTACATCCTTTCGAAGAAGAGCACTAACGCTATCAACATCATCAGTGGCATCAGCGTGGTGGGCGTCACCGTGGCTACAATGGCACTGGTGGTGGTGCTCAGCGTGTTCAACGGATTCTCGGATATGGTGGCTACCTTCTTCACAAACTTCGATCCACAGTTGAAGGTGACACCTGTCACGGGCAAGACCATCATTGCCGACGATCCGGTGATTACCGAGATAAAGGCTATGGACGAAATCGAGGTGGCTACGGAGTGTGTCGAGGAGATGGCGATGGCTGTATATAACAACAAGATGCTGATGGTGACGGTGAAAGGTGTGGAGGATAACTTCTCCGAACTGACACATATAGAAGATGTGCTCTATGGACAGAAGGATTTCTGTCTGCACGCCGGAGCCTTGGATTACGCACTTCCCGGAGTGGGTGTGGTTCAGCAGCTAGGTACCGATGTGCGCTGGTCGGACTATCTCCATATCTATGCACCAAAGCGTGAAGGTCAACTCGAAATGAGTGATCCTGAGAGCGGATTTGTAGTTGACTCACTTACGTTGCAACAGACGTTTTTTGCCGTTGGTCAGGCTAAGATCGACCGCAATTATATCCTCTGTTCGGCATCCTTTGCCCGTCAGTTGTTTGGCATGCAGGGTGAGATGACCTCGCTGGAACTGCGAGTAAAGCCTGAGGCAAACTTCAAGGCGGTGAAGAAAGAGATAAAGCGTATTGCCGGTGAGCGTTTTGCTGTGCTCGACCGTTTCGAACAGCAGGCCGACACGTTCCGCATAATGCAGATAGAGAAGATTCTGGCGTATGTGTTCCTCACATTCATCCTCATCGTGGCTTGTTTCAATATCATCGGTAGCATATCGATGCTTATCATCGACAAGAAGAACGATGTGCAGACATTGCGCAACCTCGGTGCAAACGACAAACAGATATCGAGCATATTCCTCTTTGAGGGTAGGATAATATCAGCCATCGGTGCTGTGCTGGGCATCATCCTCGGATTGTTGCTCTGCTGGCTGCAGCAAGAGTTTGGTTTGGTGAAGATGGGCAACGCTGGCAGTTTCATCATCAACACCTATCCTGTCAGTGTGCATTATCTGGATGTGCTGCTTGTATTCATCACAGTGCTCATCGTGGGCTGGACTGCCGTGTGGTATCCTGTGAGATATATGAGCAAACGCCTACTGGAGTAAAAGCCCCCACCCCCCGCGCTCGGCTATGCCGCTTCGCCCGTTAGGGCAGAAGAAGGGGGAGTAGAGTGAAATATCTTGGATATCGTCAAGAGGTCAATAATTAGATAAAAACAAAAACGCGCTCGGGAAAAATCCTGGGCGCGTATGTGTATTATATAAGGTGTACTATTTCTTTTTCTTCTGTTCTTCGTATTGGTATCTGTATGCCTCTTCGTAACCTCTCTTGTAATCCTTGAGTTCCTTTTTCGTCATACCCTTCTTACCTTTCGTTCCTTCGTCGTACAACATATCATTTCCCCCATCGAAGAAACCATCTGCCTCCCCGTCTCTCTGGCCCTTTTTATACGCATCAGACTCACTCTCTGCGTTCACAACGAGTGCAACCACAATAATCACCAACAATACCACGAAACCAGAAACCATAATTGCAAGTCTTTTATTTTGTTCTACCCCGCAAAAGTACTAAATCTTTTCCACACCCCCAAATTATCCGCTAATAAAAAGGCCCTCTCCCACTCTCGTAAGACATTATGTTGAATCTTTTTACTTTAAG
>JAZQOD010000044.1:0-4841 GCA_045627685.1 Prevotella sp.
CGGATTATTCTCCGAGCCTTCCATAGTGAAACCGATGCCTTTCAACTGTTTCGCCAATGGGTTTGTCTTTGTCAGGAAGAAGTTATGAAGGAGTTGGTCCATACGACCGTGCAGACCGTTGTTTGCACCGAAATTTTCCAAAAGACAGAACAACCAGTCGTGTTGCTCATAGCCTTTCTCGCGTTTCCATATCGAAGGGATGCCCCACATCGGGCGACACTCTGAAAAGAGGTCGAGAATGAGAAGGTCACCATTGTTCATGCCCTTGATCATCTGTGGACGAGGGTTCTCTGTCCAACCTTGTATCACCCATGTGGCATTCTTGTTGACACGCTTCATGGCGTCCATCAACTTCTGTCCTGCCTCGGCATAGTCGATAGTGGCATCGTCGTTGCTCTCATGGAATGGGTCCATAGAGTAATATTCTGCCTTGCCGAAGAGCTTCGTTAGTTCTTCGTAGTAGATATCGGCAATCTCATCGAAACGTTTATCCGTTGCCGAGAGGTTTGAAGGACGTACATATCCGTTCCACAGACCTCCGTCGGTGACATTCAACCCGAGTTTCTCCTTTGCATCATGTGGCATCATTCCGCAATAGCCCGGCAACACAGGATGCATGCCGAGTTCCTTCATACGGGCGAGAATCTTCTTCTGCAATACTTCCTGCTGGCTATACCAAGAGAGTGGCAGCGGACCGCCCCACCCCTCGAGGTTGTTCATCTCCCACCATGCGAGGAATGCCGGACCAGCAATGAACCGTCCCACTTCCTCTTCGCTGTATCCTAAGCGGAGCAGCATATTACGCCACACACACTCCTCACCGACGATAGCCAATGGCATGTTCACTCCGTGGAGTGCCATCCAGTCTATCTCCTGCTCCCAGCGTTTCCAGTCCCAGAATGCCATAGAGTAAGAGAAGGTGCAGTAGTTGAAGTCATAGCGCATGGTGAGATCGGTCTCATGGTGCTCTTTCTTTGTCACGCGTGGCAGCACTGCCGGCAGTTTGGCTGTAGGGTTGTTCCATGTGATTTGCACACCGGCATAGTATTTCAGATACCAGTTGATGCCCGACGCGATGTTCACCCAGGTGTTGCCTCTTACAACAACACGGTTGCCTTTCTGGTCGAGCTCAAAGAAATCCTTCTTGCTGTCCACCTTTTCAATCTTGAACTTTGCCTTCGCTCCCTTGTCGATGCGCTCGAGCATATCGTCGATAGGGTTTGCCACACAGATGGTGGAAAGGACGAGGAATAACAATGATAATAGAATACGCATATATTAAAAATAGTAGAGGTTTTAGTAATCAAATGCAAAATTACTAAAAAGAAACATTATCACCAAGCATTTTCCCTACACAAAATACTATATTGTATTTATTATTTTGTATATTTGCAATCACAAATACTGATTAATTAAAAAGGAATAATATGAAAAAGACTATTCTTGCTGCTCTTGCAGCACCACTGCTCTTCACAAGTTGTATCGGTTTTTCCGAACTGAGCACCCACTACAACCCTACTATCACTGCTCATAGTGGTGCATACGGTACTCCTGACAACTCGTTCCGTTTTATCGAGACTGCTCTGCGCAACAATGTCGAGATTCTCGAATTTGATGTGAACATCCGTCCTAATGGTACACTGGTGATGTACCACGATCAGGTGCCTAACGACCTCACTGGCTATGAGGTTGACCGTGCATTGGAGATGATTCGCGGCACTCGCACAAAGGTTAATCTCGACATCAAGAACACCTCTGTCCTTGCTTCACTGCGTCAGATGGTGCTTCGTCACGGTATGATTCATCAGGTGTTCCTCACAGGTATTCGTGAGCACGATGTGATGACAGTTCGCCAGAGATTCCCAGAGGTGAAATACTACCTTAACTGCGACCTCGATCCAAAGCGTTACTACGACGCTCGCTATCTCAACGAGATATTGATGATGCTTCGCCGCACTGGTGCTGTGGGTATCAACTGCCACTATTCTATGGCAAACCAGACATTGAGCAACTGGTTGCACCGCAATGGATATAAACTCTCTGTATGGACTCCAAACAAGCGTTCACAGATCCGCGATGCTGCTGGCTACTATCCTGACAACATCACCACCCGCCATCCAAATAGAGTTAACAAGAGGGTGAAGAGATAGGAGCCCCTCCCCCGCCCTCCCCTCAAAGGGAGGGAGTTATGAATATACTATTTCTAGCAGTGCGTTCCCCGAATGGTCTCCCCTCTCTATTGGAGAGGGGCTGGGGGTGAGGCTTTACATACTCTCCGCGCCTAACTTCTCCCAGTCTATCGGCTCACCTTCGTGCACCATCTTTGTGGCACGGAAGAGCAGATAACGGGTCTTTGTCGGAGCAAAGAACACAGTCTGTAATATCGGATTATTGTTGATATTCGAGAACTCGCCCTCACGGATTAATGTCTGCGGATTGCCTTCTGCATCGCAGGTCCAGAGTTCGTAGTTGCTCACAAGTCCCTTGTTATAGTCGCTCTGCTCTGGCATATAATGGAAGGTGTTGAGATGGTGGTCACCACCGAAGTCAAGCACTACCTCTGTGGCTGTACGCTTCACTTCCTTATAACTAAGGCCACGCACCTCACGAGTCTTTTCTGTAAAGATTCTATCACTGCCATCACCACCGTAGAACGCCTCGATATTATTAATACACAGCGGTCCACGGGCATCGGTGATAGTAATACGCAGAGCCTTTGTCTCGACAGTCTGGAAACGGAGCAGACGTTTATAACCGATAGTGGTTGTTTCCTCACCGCAATCAACAGTCTGCCACTTTCCATTAACATTCGCTTCTACCCTGAAAGCCTTCACACGCTGGCCTAACGCTATATATTCCTGCAACATCAAACGGTTTATCTTTGTAGCCTTCTTGAAGTTGAAGGTCACTGTTCCCGATGTCTCTCCGTCGGGTGTTGCCCAGTATGTATCCCAATCGCCATCAGTGATATTGCTTGCTGCAAATGCCTTGCCGCGCACTGTACTGACCTTCGCCTTCATACCAGCAAGGAGGTTGTGCGCCAGTTCCTTCTGTACGATTTTATGATAAGCCACTGCGTTCATGCTATCGATAGGATGCACGCGACCTTCACGGTCAACAGGGAAATTAAGGAGGAATGTTCCGTTGTGGCCTACACTGCGGTAATACAGGTCGGTCAACTGTTCTGGAGTCTTCACCTTGTCGTCTTCTTCAGGATGATAGAACCATCCCGGACGGATGCTTACATCACACTCTGACGGTACCCACTTATCGCCATCGGCATGACCGAACTGCAATGTACGGTACTCAGGGTAACCAGGGTACACCTCGTTGATACGCAGGAACGCCCAGTTGGTAGCACTGGCATAGCCTCGTTCATTGCCCACCCATCGGCAACCAGGGCCGCCATCGGAGAAGATTGCCGCATTCGGCTGCCATTGATGTACCATCTCATTGATCTTTGGGAAGTTGTAATATGTGCGGCGGTCGATTTTTCGTTCCTCACGAGCACCACCATAATAGCCGTCGCCACCATTGTCACCATCAAACCACACCTCGAACAGTTCTCCGTAGCGAGTCATGATCTGCTCCAACTGCTTGTAATAATAATCGATGTAATCCTGTGTACCGTAACCGGCGTAGTTGCGATCCCATGGCGACAGATAGAGTCCCATCTTCAAACCGTATTTGTCGCAGGCATCACGCAATTCCTGGACAACATCTACCTTGCCGTCCTTGTTCTTCGGACCGTCATACGATGAGTTGGTGATATTATAATCCGTCAGTTCGCAAGGCCACATCGTGAAACCGTCATGATGCTTAGCCACCATGATAACACCTTTCATACCAGCCTCTTTGAAGGTTTTCACCCACTGATCGACATCCATCCGCGATGGGTTGAAAGACTTTGGATCGGAGTCGCCATAGCCCCACTCACGGTCATTGAAAGTGTTGAGACCGTAATGAACGAACGCATAGGTCTCCATCTTCTGCCAGTCAATCTGATACTGATCAGGCAACGGACCGATAGGTTCTGGTGCTGTCACGCTTTTCTGTGCCCACGAATTCACTGTAACACAGCACAAAAGAAACAATACAAAATACGCACGTAATTTCATAATTAAAAATAGGTTTTAGTTATTTCAGCCTCAAAATTATAAATTTACAACGACTTATGCAAATTTTTAGGCAATTATCTAATATATGAAGAGTCAGTTTGCACAAAAGAATCTTGCATATCTCTGTAATATTTATTATCTTTGCAACGGAATTTATTACACAACACCTCAGCGATTGAATATGAGAAAGTTTATTATTGCCTTGGCTACAGTGCTCATTACGGCATGTGCCAACAAGCCTCAGATTACAGACAACACTGTCTTCGTTGACCCGATGGTCGGTACTGGCCAGACCGATGTAAGTCCATCATCGGACATCGACGCCCAGCACGGTCAGACCATCCCGGCAGTACTCGTGCCTAACGGCATGAACTTCTGGACTGCCGTGACAGAACCAGATACCGAGAAGAAGTCGGTATCGCCATACTATTACTTCCGTGATAAGATCCGCGGTTTCCGCAACTCACACTGGATCGTGGGTGGTTGCACACAGGACTACGGTTCGGTGAGCATCATGCCTGTGTTCGGTGATTTGAAATGCACATCCGAAGATCGTGCCAGCAGTTTCACGCACGATAAAGAGGTATCGACACCATACTATTATTCCGTTGACCTGCTCGACTACGATGTTAAAACCGAGATGACCGGTACCTCACGCACAGGAATCTTCCGTTTCACATTCAACAAAGGTGGCGAGGCACATCTCATCATTGCTCCAAACAG
>JAZQOD010000045.1:0-5747 GCA_045627685.1 Prevotella sp.
TATGCTTCCAACGAGATTGCTATCAACTGGAATGCATCACTCGTTGCATTCATCGCTTGGCTCGACGCCGAAATGAAATAAAGCACTCTCCGAATGGTCTAGTAATTGCGCACGAATTCAAAGAATTAAAAAGAATTATTCTTTAATAATTATGAACAAATAAACTAATTATTAAAATTCTTATAATTCGTGCGCAAAAATTAAAAAGGAATATCGTCTCCTATTTTTATTCGAAATAGAATGTAAGCGTTATCATCTTCGTGTGACCTTGTTTCACGCTCTTGGCATATTGTATCATCGTCTTGTCCTTCAACTTATCCGGATGGCCCATGTCAAGCGCG
Organism: Prevotella sp.; assembly: GCA_045627685.1. Classification (GTDB taxonomy): domain Bacteria; phylum Bacteroidota; class Bacteroidia; order Bacteroidales; family Bacteroidaceae; genus Prevotella. The sequence goes on from JAZQOD010000045.1 coordinate 342, forward strand.
TTGCCTAAACCAAACATAAACTTCAACTCAGGACGACATTTGAAATAAGGCAGATACTCATCAAAACCGATACCTATCTCTGCAAAGGTCTGGAAACGCTTCAGGCGCAGATAGTCCGTTGCCCTACCGGTGAGGTTCAACGCTGGCGTCACTCCTGCCATCATATACGCTCTGTGGTTGTTGCAACGAGGAGCGGCGAAGATAATGTCGAAGGCTGATGTTATCAACGCTGATTTGATGTCCTGACGCTGCAGCAACTCCTTTTCCTCTTCTTGAATAAGGTTCTTGAACACAAGATGTCGCGAACCGAAATAGATGGCTGGTGCTATACGGAACTGGAAATTCTCGGTCAATCGGAACTCACCGATAACTCCCACATTGAATCCTGGGTCCATTCTGTCTTGATCACAGGTAATAAGCGACTCCAATGTGTTACCCTCATCATCGGTCATTGTTACGAGTCCCACATTCTGGAACTCTATATCCTGCATGTGGGCACCCACCTGAATACCAAAATGGAACGGGCGCAGATCGGTATATGGACGATGCTGCACCTTTCTGTCTTGCGCTGCCACACTCGCAACACTCGCCAGACAGAGTATCATTATTATAATCTTTGTCTTAATCACTATACTAATAACGCAATAATTCTCTTTTTATTGCATAAAAAGCCAAAAGAAAAAAGTCAAAAAGAAAGAGGCCTCTCCACGGAGAGACCTCTTGGATCTTTTCTTTTTCAGAAGGTTCTTGCCCCTCTACGCTATTATGCGGCAGAGCCGATAATTTACTTCTCTGTTGTAACAGGAGTACGACGCTCAGCGATACGAGCCTTCTTACCTGTGAGCTTACGGAGATAGTAAAGCTTAGCGCGACGAACCTTACCACGCTTGTTCACCTCGATTGACTCGATAGCTGGTGACTCGATTGGGAAGATACGCTCTACACCAATTGTACCAGACATCTTGCGAACAGTGAAACGCTTCTTGTCACCATGACCAGAGATCTTGATAACAACACCACGATAGAGCTGGATACGCTCCTTTGAACCCTCGATGATTTTGTAAGCGACAGTGATAGTATCACCTGCACGGAACTCAGGGAACTTCTTGCCGGTTGCAAATGCTTCTTCAGCAACTTTAATTAAATCTACCATTTTTCTTTAATAGTTAAAATTGTTCATCTCACCAACGCAACATGACCAATGACACTTCCACTGTCAGCGGTTACGCCGAAAAGCGAATGCAAAGGTACTACTATTTTCCCTCATAACCAAGCGTTTATGTAATAAATTTGCATTTTCCTTACAAAAAAACGCCGTTTTCTTACCGAGAATCAACCATCCACCCCTAAAATACGATAGCGATAGCGATGGCGATGGCAATAGCGATGGCTTGCGCTTAGCGCTTCTTCAACTCCATCTTTATCTTACCGACATAGATAGCGTGCTTGCCATTCTGATCAACAGGCACCTTCTTGCCAGAAGCATCTTCCACCCATCCCAGTTCTTTAAGGTATGTGTGCGAATGTCCACCGAGAACGATATCAATATCCTTGTTGCCTTCCACGAGGTCTTGGTCGTCGAAGTCGCCCTCGAGTTTCCAACCGAGATGACTCAGACAGATCACCACATCCACCTTCTCTTTGTTACGGAGGATATCAACAACCTCTGCTGCTTTCTTCACTGGATCAAGGAACTCCACGCCTACATAGTTGCTCTTTGCCACCAGACCTTCCATAGATGGCGACACACCAAAGATTCCTATCTTCACGCCATCACGCTTCAACACAACGTATGGCTTCACAAGACCTTCTACCACAGTGCCGGTGAAATCATAGTTGCAGCACACAACAGGGAAGTTCAGCGACTTGAACAGGCGGGCCATGTTCTCAAGACCGAAATCAAACTCATGATTGCCGATGGTACTGCAGTCATAGTTCATCAGATTCATCAGTCCACCTTCCACATCGCCCTTGAACATGGTGTAGTAAGTGGAACCTTGCGAGAAGTCACCACTGTCCAACAACAGCAGATTCGGGTTCTTCGCGCGTTCCTCATTAATCATTGTCAATCTACGGAGATATCCGCCACGACCTGCGAGCATAGTGTCGGCAAGGTTCTCGTTGAGCGGCATCACACAACTGTGACTGTCGTTGGTATGGAGTATCACCAATTCCTTATCGCCCTTGGCCATCAAAACCATAGGCAAAACCATCAATATTGTAAACAAAATTCTTTTCATAATCATTCCTCCACTCTTATTCGTCCTTCTACCTTTGCTGTCACCACAACGCCTTGTGCATCCATCTCACGGAAATAGTCCATGATGACAAATCGCGAGTTGTTGCTCTCATCCTGTGGAGAGTTCACATTGGTCTTTTTTGTCAGTGCTGTCAGTCCACCGTTGCCTTCGGCAAGATAGTCGATAGACGCCACGCGGTAGGTGCGATTAGGATCAATTGCCTCACCGTGCAACTTTGCCGATTTCAACTCGCCTTTCTTGGTGATTACGAGTTCCACGCCTTTGCTCACGCCCTCACCATAGATCTGGGCAACCTGCTCAAAGAGTTCCTGCACATCACTGCCTTTCAGATCAAAGAAACATATCTTGTTCTCGAATGGCGCTACATCGAGCACATTGCCGTAGGTCACCTCACCAGGCGACAGCGCCGCGCGCATACCGCCCATATTATATAATGAGAACTCTGGTTTCTCGCCATAGTTCTTGCCTGCCCACACGAGGATATCGCACAGCAGGTTCGAGAGGTTACTCTCTGGCTTCTCTGCATAGAGATAGTCTGCCACATGTCCCACTACCGGACTCATAATACTATCCACCGTCTTCTTGTATGGAGCAAGAAACGCCAAACCTTTGGCATCCACATTCGCGTCGTAACGCTTGTCAATGAGGATTCGACTGCGACTGACACTGCTCACCTCGTAGTGACTGGCACATCCTGTCAGCAATAATCCCATTGTGGCAATGCCTAAAAAAATTTTCTTTCTGTTCATTAAATATGTAAATTATTTTTGAAGTTATGAGAAGTTATCGCTCCTCCGTCGCTTGGGAAGTTAAGGGAAGTTAAGGGACGTATGCCTATTCCCTACCCAATTACGTCCGCAATAGGAGCTATTGTCCTTTAACTTCTCAGGGAGCAAAGCGACCGGGACTCCGCAAAGCGCCTGAGCACCAACGGAGCGCAAGAACTTCTCTTAACTCCCTTTAACTTCAATAGTTTAACTTGCGAAAGTTGAACACTATGATTTGTCCATGCAAAAGTACAAATAATATTTCTTTTTCGGTTCGTTTTTATGCGCAAAAAGAGTTTCAACTGTGAAAAAAAGTAAAAATCTCGCGTATGCATATAGCGCGTAAGGCATTTTTTTATAACTTTGCATAAACGTAGAACCCTTCTGGGAATTCTGCGAAGACAATCTTCTAACATTTCAAACAGATCATTTCATTTGGAACACCTGTCTGAAACCAGCGAAAAAATAGCGCCAGCAGTATGTGCTGACGACGCCGTAGGCGTGCCATCGACACAGGAAAACGCATCTCCACTCCATTGGTTTGTGGCTGTTGTAAACAACCGTGCCGAACGCAAGTCAGCGGAGATATTATCCCGTATGGGGCATGATGTCTATATTCCTACGCGCGTGGAGGAGCAGAAGCGTGGAACTGCACGCACACGTAAGGTGGAACGGATATTGCTCCCGGCAATGGTTTTGGTTCGTTGCACCGAACAGACACGCCGTGAACTGGTCAACACTCCTTTCATCAAGCGTTTCCGCACCGACCGCACACAGGTTTCCAATCTCGGTTCGCATCCTATGATGGTCATTCCCGACTGTCAGATAGAATCTTTCCGCAAGGCTCTTGACCAGGCAGGCGACCTACCTTTCGAGGATGTGCCATTCAATCTTGGTGAGATGGTACGCGTTGATGGTGGTCAGTTTGATGGACTCACCGGCAATGTCATGCGACTTCCTAACGGTCGTCATCAACTCATCATCGCCCTTGGCACTCTGGGAGGCTTCAAACTATCCATCGCCGCCCGCCACCTCAAAAAAATCAAATAACCCACCCACCTCGCCATCGCTAATCCCTAATCGCTAATCCCTAATCGCTAACCGCTAATCCCTAATCCCTAATCCAAAACTCCCCCTTTGGGGGCTGGGGGCTTCATCGTTTTAATGTCCAACCTAATCGTCAACATCGCCGACTTCTTCTGCGGCTATCCGCTGTTCTTCCTCCTCATCGGAGGTGGAGCATTCCTGTTCGTCTATTCGCGAGCACTCCCTCTGCGTTATCTCCGCGAGGCATATCGCTCGTTGAGCAACGACCAGAGTGGCGAGGGACAGATCAGTTCGTTCCAGGCACTGATGAGCACCATCTCCTCTACCGTCGGATTGGGCAATATCGCTGGTGTGGCTATCGCCCTTGTTGTCGGTGGACCGGGCGCTATCTTCTGGATGTGGGTCAGTGCACTGTTCGGTATGGCGACAAAGTTCTTCGAGGGAGTGCTGGCTATCAAATACAAAGGCACCGACGATCGTGGTGAGGTCCAGGGAGGACCGATGTATGTCATCACCCAAGGTCTCGGTCGCCGTTTCTACCCGTTGGCAGTGATGTTCGCCATAGCAGGCTGCATCGGTTGTCTGTGTCCTATGCAGGCCAACCAACTCTGCGAGGCTATCACCACCATCTGCGTCTGTCCTGCCCTCGGCATTGCCGACACATGGGTAGTACGACTGGCGGTAGGACTCTCCGTAGGTATCATCGTGGCTATTGTCGTTCTCGGTGGCATAACGCGTGTGGCAAAGGTGGCAAGCCATCTGGTGCCAACAATGGTGGGATTCTATTTCATGATGGTTCTCGGCATCATCATCGCCAATATCCACCTTCTCCCGAGCGTTTTCAAAACAATCATCACCGGTGCCTTCTCGCTCGAGGCGGGCTTTGGAGCGTTGGTAGGCGTGGCACTCACTGGCGCTCGTCGAGCAATGTATGTCAACGAGGCTGGTGTGGGTACAGCGGGTATGATGCATGGAGCATCGAACAACGCCTCTCCTGTTCGCGAGGGCTTTGTAGCTATGCTCGGACCAGCCATCGACTCTGGTTTTGTATGCACACTGACAGCCATACCGATCATCATGGCTGGGTGCTATCATGTGGAAGGCATCGAGGGACTGTCCATCGCGTTCAACGCCTATGAGATGCTCATCCCGATGGTTGGCAAATATCTGCTGATGTTCGTCATTCTGATCTTCGCCTTCTCCACCCTGTTCTCGTATTCGTATTATGGCATCAAGTGCACCAACTTCCTTTTCGGCACATCGAAAGGCAAGTACTATGCATGGTTCTATATCATCTCTATCATTGCCAGCAGTGTCATGTCGCTCGGCGT
>JAZQOD010000046.1:0-3638 GCA_045627685.1 Prevotella sp.
TAATAGCAGTTATAGTTCTGTTGCAATATTGCGGGTGCAAAGGTACAACAATTCTATAACTGCTACAATGTGTAGTTTAATGGATGCTTACAGGAAAACAGCGACTGCATCAATATGAGGCTGTGCCTCTGTGCCCATGGAGGGAAATATTCCTTGTGAATCTGTTGGCTTCACAGAGGAAATTGCCCTCCATCTGCACACTGCCTTGCAGGCAGTCATATTGATGCAGTCGCAAAAAACAGGCGGACTGTCGTCCTTAAAAATATTTTTTCATGGGCGTTCAAGCAAAAACCAGGAAAAACAGCGACAGCATCAATATCCTGAACACGGATGGGAGGGATAAGACGGATGGCGGTAGCGTGGTGGTTGATGTTCGGGATGTGTGGTGAGCAGAGCGAACGGGTGTGGGAACACGAAAACAATATTCATAATCACTGCGTTCACTAGAGAGGAGGAGGTTTCAATAAAAAGAAAAAAAGTACTATTTCAGTACTTTTTTTCCGTTCTCTATTACCACTCCGTGGTACAGCCTCGTAACGCTCTGTCCTGAAATGTTGTATGTGGGACAGGAGGTACGGGTGCTGACTGCGGGTGAGTCGATGCCGGATGGATCTTCTGCCATCTGCACACGTATGTCATCGACGAAGGCACGCTTGGTGGTGGTGCTGATGGTGAGCGTTGGATTGGCTGGCACCTGGTTGAAGGTGAGATTGACGGTTTCGAACTCGTCATCTTCCATTACTGCGGTGTAGCTAACCGTCTTGCTCTCACTGCCCAGCGTCACCTTGAGGTCTCCCTCGATGTTGGTCCAGCCTTTCACCTTCAGACTGACGCTCACGGTGCCACCGCCAGTGAGTAGTGTGCGTGAGGTGATGCTGCCTGTTGCCTTACCTGAGCCGAGCTTGATGGCGTTACCGGCAGCGAAGGCATTAGTGACGGTTGGGAAGTTGGCGTTGCCAGGCCATGTTGGCGACGAACCTGTGTTAGAGGTGTTATTTCCTGCCGACACCTCGTCGAAGGCCTCGTAGAGCAGATACTCGCCAGAGAAGTCCACCACCTTATAATAATATGTTATCACAGGGCTGTCCTCGTAGCCTGTCTGTGTGCAGTATGCCTCAATCTTTGTGTCAGAGGTGAGCGTTATGGTCTGCTGTGCTCCCTCGATAACCTCCTGCTCGCCGTAGTATGCTACGGTGTGGGTGGTTGTTATCCAGTTGTCGTCGTTGACACGTACGTGCAGCTCTGCATCGGCTGCGAGTGCCTTGATGGTGATCTGTGTGCCTACAGCCACCTCCTTTGGCTTTGACTCTGTACCGCCATCGAGGTCGAACTTCGGTGTATGGGCGGTGAAATGGTTGGTGTCGCCAGTGTTTGGCGAATGCTCGCTGAGCACGAACACCTCGTCGGTCTTGTTACCCCAGATATACTCCGCCAGTTCAGGGAAATCGATGAAAGGGTTACGGTTCTGCTGTATGCCGTAGATATCCTCGTTGTGCTGCACCTCTGTAGGACAGACCGGATCCTGCTCGTTCCACTGCAGGAGCATTGGGATGATCCATGCCTTAAGCGTGCGCTCATCGCTGCTGCTCATGGCGTCTGCTCCCGACTCCCAGATGGTAGGGTAGCAGGTGGCCATATAGAAATAGATACGTGCGAAATCGCCTTTATACTCGTCGGTTGGTTCGAACACCATCTTCGAGCTTCCGTCCACGTTGCCATAGCCGACGGTGGTGACGCCGTTGGTCCACGACTGTGTCTTCACCACTCCCAGAGGGTAGTTAGACTTTCTTGAGTTGGCATCCTGATCGGACGGAATGACATTATAGAGGTCGTTTCCTGGCTGTGCAGAGGTGCTGCCTCCCCACCAAGACTTCGGAACGGTGTGTTCCTTGTTCATACCAGATACAGCCTCTCCCGATGTGTTGTAGTATGTCACCTTTGAGGAATACATGTCCCACACGCGTTTAGGGTCGTCGAGGTGATAGTAGGTGCGTGGATAGTGCTGCCACAGCGAATTGTATCCGAGTGTGCGGTGATTGCTTATGGTGGAGTGCAGGAATCTCTTGAGTGTGAGTCCTTTAGCACCGTCGATGGCGATGTAGTAACCTTCTGGTATGTCGGCGAGTGCGCCACAGCATAGTGCTACCAGGATGAGCGACAGATATAATCTCTTAAACATTATCTGGGTTGTTTTTTTGATTGTTTTATTTCCTTATAATAGTTTCAATGCACAAAGTTACATATTTTCTCTGAAACCTGCAAGTCGAACGGGGAAAAATATCTTTTCTTCCTTTTTTGTTCTATGCAGCCTGTTCTGTCTTGCTCCCATTGGCAGGGTCACACGATGCTATCCACAGCCCGAGGAAGGTGAGGAGTCCGTTGAGCATAAGGAGCTCGTAGCCGAAATGGTAGGCCCAGAGATGGGCGGTGAGCTGGTCGAGGGCGTAGCAGAGGAGGGGAGAGGCACAGCAGACAAAGGGCGTCATGCGTTTGTTTGCTGTTTGACGAGTGAACAGTGCGAAGGCGAAGAGGCCAAGCAATGGACCGTAGGTGTAGGAACAGAGGGTATAGTTAAGGTCGATGATGCTTTTTGAGTTCAGTGCTCCAACTCCAAGGATGATTACCACGAAGAGTGAAGCCATTGCCATGTGTACGCGGCGACGCAGTCGTTCATCGTCGGGTCGGCGACATATATCCACACAATAACTGGTGGTGAGCGAGGTGAGGGCGGAGTCGGCACTGGAGAACGAGGCTGCCATGATGCCTATGGTGAAGAAGATAACAACGGTCTCACCCAGACGGCCGGTGGCAGCGAACATCGGCAGGAGCTGGTCGCCACTCTCTGGCAGAGGCAGTCCTTCTTTCTGGGCAAGTAACGACAGCAGTACACCCAGGGCAAGGAACAGCAGATTGGCGGGTACGAAGGCAATTCCGTAGGTGCACATGTCCTTCTGTGCATCGCGCAGGGTGCGACAGGTGAAGTTCTTCTGCATCATATCTTGATCGAGGCCCGTCATGACCACAACGATGAAGATGCCCGAGAGGAACTGTTTCCAGAAGTATTGTTTAGAGTGGACATCATCGAAGACAAACCACTGTGAGCGCTCATCGCCTGCGATGGCGGTGAAGGCTTCGGGGATGGTCATGCCGAGGCGGTTCACCACATTATATATTATTAATATAAGGGCGAGGAACATGCAGGTGGTCTGGAACGTATCGGTCCAGACGAGAGTCTTTATGCCTCCCTGGCGGGTGTAGAGCCATATAAGCAGTGTCATGCCGATGACGGTGACGGGGAACGGTATGCCGTAGGCATCGAGCACAAACGTCTGCAGGATGCTGCACACAACGAAGAAACGTACTGATGCTCCTGTGATCTTCGACAGCAGGAAGAACCATGCACCGGTGTTGCCCAGTCCACGCTGAGGCAGGAAGGAGTAGATTGTGGGGTTGTTGAGCGGATAGTAGAGTGGCAACAGGAGGAAGGCCCCGAGCAGATAGCCAATGATGAAGCCGAGGCAGGTCTGCATGTATGCCATTCCGATGTTGTTCACCATGCCCGGGACACTGACGAATGTCACTCCCGAGATGCTTGCTCCCACCATTCCAAACGCTACCATATACCACAGCGACTGCCT
>JAZQOD010000047.1:0-7547 GCA_045627685.1 Prevotella sp.
AAAAGCCTTGGTAAATAGATTCTTCATAATGTAATTGTTTGGGTTAGAACGCGTAATTGTTTATAATCTTCCGCAAAGTTATAAATATAATAGGTAATAAAGGCATAAAAACCTTGGAAAATCTTCAAAATGTCGGTAACATCGTAAAAATGTGATTCTCCTATGCCCACAAAAAAAAGTTCCGGAAATTTTGCAATACGAGATTTATGTTATATCTTTGTATTTCAAATTGAAACTAAAACCATAATAAAAATGAAAAGACTTATATTGAGTGGGTTGATGGCACTTGTGACTGTTGCTGCGATGGCACAGCAGAATATCGGTTTCAAGCAGGGACCGGTGAAGTCGCCTGTGGTGAACAGTGATAACACGGTGACCTTCCGTCTGAGTGCCCCAAAGGCGAAGACCGTCACTGTTATTGGCGACTGGGAGGCTGACAACGGTCGTGGAAAGATGAAGAAAGGCAAGGACGGCGTGTGGGAGTTCACTACCCCGGTGCTTCCTTCCGAGATGTACACCTATCGCTTCGATGTTGATGGGGTGGTGGGGCTTGACCCAACAAACCCGTTCTGCCGCAGAGATGTGGGTACGATATTCAGCATGTTCTATGTTGGGAATGGAGTTGCTGACTACTATCAGGTGCGTGATGTGCCACATGGAGCGCTCACACAGGCATGGTATCACTCTGGTGCTGTGGGCAAAGACCGCCGACTGAGCATCTACAACCCTCCGTTCTATGAGGAGACAACGCGCCGCTATCCGGTGCTGTATCTGCTTCATGGCAGTGGAGGCGACGAGAACGCATGGCTTGAACTGGGTCATACGGTGAGAATCCTCGATAATCTCATTGCCGAGGGAAAGGTGGAGCCGATGATTGTTGTCATGCCAAACGGTAATATCGCCAAACAGGCTGCTCCGGGTGAGACCAGCGAGAACATGAGTTATATCCCTTGCGGTTCGGGCGAGATTCCGGGCAACTACAAGAATGGTATCTACGAGATGAATTTCACCGAGATAATCTCGTACACCGAGAGCCGTTACCGTTGTGTTCCTGGTAAGGACGGCAGGGCAATCGCCGGACTGTCGATGGGTGGTTTCCACACATTATATACTTTTGCTAACCACTCAGACAAGTTTAATTATGTGGGAATCTTCTCTGGTGGTTTGAACATGAAGAATATTGACCAGACCATTCCTGCATACTCGAACCTCGATGAAAAGTTGAAGACTGCGGAATATAAACTCTTCTGGATTGCCATCGGAAGGGATGATTTCCTGTATGAAGCAAATCAAGACTTGCTGAAACGCATGGATCGCCTCGGCAAGAAATATGAGTATGTAGAGACGAGCCGCGGTCACTTGTGGTCAAACTGGCGCCAGTATCTGGTGCAGTTCACACAGAAAATATTCCGCCCATCTTCGAGGGAAGTGAAAAGTGAAAAATTTTAGTGGAGATTTTAGTGGAGATTTTTATTAAGATTTCGAGCTTCGCTTAACATTAATTCTTTCCGCTCCGTTCTTTCTCCGCTACGCTATGAAAGCGGCTGAGCCGAGCGGATGCTCAAGGCGGGCAAGCCCGGAGTTCCATTAATCTGACATTAATTTATCATTAATTTAAATTACGCTGAGATTCAAAAACTTACGAAAATAATTCTTCTGCCCCTGCGGAGCGAAGCGGCGGAGCCGAGCGAATGGATAATTAATGGTTAATTCGTGATAATTAATGTAGCGCCGCAGGCAAAGAAAATTCAATTGGACATTAATGTATTTAATTGCAACCAAATAACTAAATAGTAATGAAGAAATGTATATTGATGGTTTTTGCTCTTGTTGCTTTGTGTGTGCAGGCGCAGAACCATAAGAGTGGTGTTGATTGGAATGGTAATAACTGGATGAGCAATCTGCCTGACGATGCACTGGTGTGCCAGCTGTCGCTGCCGGGTGCTCATGATGCTGCCACGGGCGAGAACGACTGGGCTATAGAGGCGCTGGTGACAGGTCCGTTGAACTCTCAGGCTCAGGATGTGAAGGTGAGCGTGATGCGCGAGAACGGTGTGCGTGTGTTCGACGTGCGTCCATCGCTCAGCGGTAATGTGCTCTACAACAGTCATGGCATTGCGCGAATCAACAAAACCGTGGAGTCGTTGCTCGATGATATGATAGCATTCCTCGATGCACACCCTTCGGAGTTCTTTATATTCCATATCTACCACGGTGGCAGCGAGTGGAAAGGAGCTGAGTTCGGTCAGCTGCTGGCAAAGGAGAAGTTCAAGTCGCGCCTCATGCCGTTCCGCAACACCCTGACGGTGGGCGAGATGCGCGGAAAGCTGCTCTTCCTCTGTCGTCATGATCATGCTGGAACACCATGGGACGGCGGTTTCCTGCGCAACTGGGGCGAGCATAACTATGAGAACGACAGAAATTCGTTTATCAATGTGAACGGCATCGACGACTACAACTACAACGATGGTGCTGCCAGCCTCTGTGTCCAGGACTTCTCTGGTCCAGTACGTGATGGAGAAGTGGAATCGAAGAAAGAGAGCATCGGCAGATTGCTCGACTACAGCACACATCACACTGTGGCACAGCCAGGACAGGCGGTGTGGACCTTCAACTTCGCCTCGGGCTACTCGAAGGTACTCAGCCTTTTCGGCAACGATATCTCCCTTTCCGACGGTTATCGCGACAATGCCACCCATGCCAATAAGTACATCTATGAATATCTCACGCGCGAGGACTACCAGCCGGGACCTACGGGCATGATGATGATTGACTATGTGTGTACCGAGACAACCAAATTCAATGATTCCCGTTACAGTTCTATTGGTAATGAGACCTACGGGTATAAGGTTGTGGAAGCCATCATCGACAATAATTTCCGTTGCAAGCCGGAACAGCTGAAGATGCCAAGCTACGAGCAGACCAAGTCGTTGCTGTTCAGCAGCAATCCTGACATACACTGCAGTGAGGGAATGCCTGGCGAGAACGAACTGATGCCGCAACACCGTGGATATGCTCTGTGGGGCGACTATAACGGTGACGGACTGATGGACCTCTTCTATGGCGGAACAAGCATGGCTATGGGTTGGGGTAGCTACCCTTGTCTGGTGACAAACAAAGGTGAGGGACAGCTCGACCTGTCGTATTCCGACAACGGACTGCCGACAGTAGCCTACGGTCTCGGTTCGGTGACCCTCGACTACAACCAGGATGGCATCCTCGATATGCTCTTCCTCAATATCGGTGGCAACAACACATGGCATAGCGACTATTTCAACGGCGAGAATACCGATAGGGGAGAGCTACTCCTCGTGAAGGGTCTTGGCGACGGACAGTTCGAGGTGGTGCCTGACGAGACGCTACGCACCCTCGGATACAAGGTCGGTGCTGATGTGAGCTGGAACTACGGCAGAAAGGCTTGCATCATGAATGTAGGCGACTACGACAACGATGGTTATCCAGACTTTGTGTTCCAAGGTGACAACCACGATGTGGGACTCCGTTTTGTAAAGGTGCTTCACAACAACCAGGGTAATGGCTTCACCGTGGCACAGACCTTATGCGCCCAGAGCGAGGGCGGTGCTACCTTCGGCGACTTCAATGCCGACGGATGGCAGGATGTGGTGTGCGTAGGTTGGGAAAACGACGGACTGTCGATACGCTTCTATCGTGGTACGGGCAACGCCGCTGTGCCTTTTGAGGAGGTGACAGAAGACGTGATGCACTCTATGGGATATCACAACATGAGCGATTTCAGACATCAGTATGGTATGTATCAGAGTGTCATCACCGCCCTCGACTACAATCAGGACGGTCTCCTCGATGTGTATATCGGTGGTTCGCATAAGGATGACATGCAGAAGCAGGCTATGGTGCTTCTGAATGAAGCAGAACCGGGCAGCGATGCGTTCCAGTTCAGAGAACTACCGACGGCTATCGCTCCGTTCTGCACCTCGTCAGACTACCTTTATACAATGGTGGATCTCAATGGCGACGACTGTCCGGATGTGTTGCAGCAGGGTTGGACAAGCGTGGGTCGCCGTGTGCGCTTTGGCGTGAGCATCACCAACGGCAGTGTGGGTTCTTATACCAACACCAATTTTGATACCGAGGAGCAGGGCAACGCTCTGTTCGGCGGCGCTTGGGGATTGACAAGCAATCCAGGAACAATCTCGTTCGGCGACTTCAACAACGACGGCAAACTCGACCTCGCGTCAGTGGGGTGGAGCGACCGCCGCAAGGAGAAATCCGAGATATTCTACAATATCACTCCTGACGCTACTCCTGTAGCACCAGCGACACCGGTGGGTGTTGAGGCACGCTATGAGGACGGAAAGGTGATAGTGAGCTGGGAACCGTCAGCTCTCGCTGTTACCGGTGGTTGTCCGATGTATAACATCTTCCTGCGCAACCAGACCACCGGTGATGTGCGAATCCTCGTGCCGGCGGTGCTGGACAACGGCAAGCAGAAAGGCTATGCTTCGTTCAACCAGTATTATGTCAGTGGTGACGAGAAACCTGTATATATATTTAATAATGTGTCGGAAGACCGATATACCGTCGGTGTGCAGGCTGTAAGCTACAACTACAGTGCCAGCGAGTTCAATATGGCGAATGTCACCGGCACACGCTACGATTACATCGAGGACTACGGCACCATCGACTTTGTTGCCAACGATACTAATGGTAGATATTACGCCACATTCAGCAGCGACCGACCAGTGATCATCGACGCTCAGCAGGCTGCCGAGGTGCAGACGGTACTCGTGGAAAGCGATGCGTTGAAGATAGAAACCATTGCTGACGGTTCGGTATCGTGTGTCACCGATATGACAAAGAACGACGGATGTGTGGAGGGTTATTATGTGCCAGCCAACACCGGAGTGTTGGTATGTTCGGCAGACGGTCAGCCGGTGAAGTACTACTATTCGATAAACAACATGTCGAACACCCTTGAGAAGATTGCCCCAGAGAGTAATATGCTCCGTGCGGCTTCTGTTGCCAAGGAAACCGACGGTTCGTATATCTTTTATCAGCTTGCCTGGGAGGATGAGACACGCAATCCTTCTACCCTCGGATTCTGGTGGGGTGCAGCCAACGGTGGACCGTTCAAGTCGCGTGCCGGTACGGCTTACCTTGCCATCCCTGTAACATCAGGTAGTGCCAAGGGTTATACCCTCCTTGATGAAGAGACGGGGATAAGGGGTGTGCATTTTAACGAAAACGAAAACGAATACGATGACCCTTCGACAAGCTCAGGGCAGGCTGGAAGCGCGAAGTGCATTTACAATATTGCAGGTCAGCGGGTTACGTTGGATGGCTATAAGGGCATCATAATCGTTAATGGCCGTAAGTTTGTCAATAAATAAATTCGCTGGGACTATGGAAAAGAAACAATATACAACTCCTGCTACATCCGTGATGAAGGCGGAACTGAGCAAGTTCTTTGCCACGCTGAGCACCAATGACAATATCGGGTATAGCGGTGGTGACGAAGACAACGGCTATGGACTCAGTAAGGAAGCTGACAGCGACTGGGATGCGTGGTATGAGTAAATTTTATTATCGAAATAAACGTTTTGTTATTATGAACAAAATTGGAAAATTATTGTTGATGGGACTCGCATTAGTGTTTACATGCGAGATACAAGCCCAGGATATATCATCGTTCACACTTCCAACCCCATGGAGTAGGGAGGCTCTGGCAGCGGAGGTGCCACTGTCGGAATACCCTCGTCCACAGATGGTGCGCTCTGAATGGCTCTGCCTTAACGGTATGTGGCAGTATATCGGTGGCGAGAAAGCATCTGAGGCAAAGGATGCACAGACAGCAGTGAAGTTTGAAATGTACACAGAGAAAATCCGTGTGCCATTCCCTCCTGAATCCGACCTCTCGGGCATCAAGCGTAAGCAGGAAGTGAATATGTGGTACAAGCGTACTTTCTCTGTGCCGAGCAAGTGGAAAGGCAAGAATGTGCTGTTACATTTCGGAGCCGTTGACCATGAGGCTACTGTGTTTGTGAACGGCAAAAAGGTAGGCACTCACAAGGGTAGTTACGATGCGTTTTCGTTTGATATAACAGATGCGCTGAAGAAAGGCGAGAATGAACTCGTTGTGGCTGCGTGGGACCCTAACGATGGTCGTGTGCCTTCGGGCAAGAACGGCCCTCGTGGCGACTATACGTTCAATTCGGGAATATGGCAGACGGTATGGCTCGAACCAGTGGCAAAGCAGCATATCGGCAGTCTGAAACTCATTCCTGATGTAGAGAACAGCCAGTTGGCAGTGACCGTCGTTGCCGATGACGACACACAGGTATATGTAGCAGCGTACGACGGTGGCAAGCGACTGTCGGAGGCGAAAGGCAAGACCAACGAGTGTTTCTACCTGCCTATCAAAGACGCCAAGCTGTGGAGTCCTGACAGTCCGTTCCTCTATGACCTCAAGGTGGAGCTCCGTAGTAAGAGCGGAAAGACCATTGATGCTGTAGGTTCATATTTTGGTATGCGCTCATGTACAGTGGGTAAGGTCGATGGAGTGCTCCGTCCATTGCTCAACGGTAAGTTCGTGTTCCATCTTGGTCCACTCGACCAGGGCTACTGGCCTGACGGAATCTTTACCGCTCCAACAGATGAAGCGTTGTTCTATGACATCCAACTGGCGAAGCGTTGCGGATTCAATATGATAAGAAAGCATATCAAGGTGGAACCACAGCGATGGTATTACCACTGCGACAAGATTGGATTGATGGTATGGCAAGATATGCCGAACATCTGGGAACCTGACGATGCCGACTCGTTGGAGGTGCGCAGCGAGTTCCGCAGAGAGTTGAAGGTGATAATGGATCAGCACATGAGTTGTCCGTCGATAGTGACATGGGTGCCATTCAACGAGAATTGGGGCGCTTTCGAAGTGAAGGAAGTGGCAGAAGAGGTGAAAGCCTACGACCCAACACGCTGGTGCAACGGAATGTCGGGATATAACTACGCCCCAGGTTATCGTCCAGCCTATGGTGATCCTGGAAACAGCGACTTCGTGGATATTCACACCTACGGAAAGATTACTCCGAAGGATATGGCGAAGCCTACCGACACGAGAATAGCCTCATTGGGCGAGTTCGGTGGTAAGGGCTTGTTTGTGAGAGGTCACATGTGGCCAGTCCGCAATGACGCTTATGATATGAAAACTTCTGTTCGCGAGTTGACAGATACGTATGTCTATCTCCTTACGGAAGTGGAGCAGATGAAGAAATATTGCGGTCTGTCTGCCGCCGTTTACACCCAGACCACCGACCTGGAACATGAGATAAACGGCCTTGTGACCTATGACCGAAAAGTAGAAAAAATGGAACTCGACCGCGTGAAGGAAATCAACGAAGGAGTGATAGAGAGCCCCTCCCCAACCCTCCCCTAAATGGGAGGGGGCTTCTTCGGAGGCTTTTGTGTTATGTCAAGAAATTACAATAGGTAAGTAAAAATTGCCAGTTGCTGGTGGTGTTTATTGTAAATAAGCGGTAATTTTGCAGTGAAGATGGAGACCCCTCCCC
>JAZQOD010000048.1:0-15933 GCA_045627685.1 Prevotella sp.
GTAAACTTGATATTCTCTGTGTTCGCTTGGGCAAAATTACATTATTTTCTTGAAACTGCCAAAGGATTTGCCTGAAAAAGAATTCTGCGTTTCTTCGTCACTCTACACACACCCTATACGCAACAGGCTGAGCACCACCACCGATGCCCAGCCTGTTTGCTGTTTATTCATATTTCAGTTCCCTCCGCCAATGAACTTTGCCCTTGGTTTGTAGGGAATATCTATTGAAATGGATAGAGTCCCTGAGGTTTGATTTATACCAATCGATTCTACTCTCAAGTGAATCAACCTATACGTCATAATTTGTCTTGAGAAGGATGGTATTCTGTATTCTCTATAAGGTATGATGTCAATCTACCAGTCAAATAATATATGACAATGGTTTTTAATGGTATATAGTAACCTTCTGCTTTAAGGCGGTAGATGATAATATAATAAATAAAGAGGTTAAGAATAGGCGTCATAACTAATAGATAGTGTATCCCATTTGTACCAACATGAGCTGCAAGACCACCCTTCGGATATACTTTTGCAAGATAATAGCAATCTAAAAGATAAGTGCTATATAATCCTAATGTTAAATACGAACATAGTGTTTGGTTCCTGCTTATCAAAGGTTTGATTACATCTTCATCGTGTTCGTCTCCCATTAATAACAAGAATAATATGTTATGCACTAGAAAAAACACAACAAGAAGCAAAATACAGAGAAAAGGCAAGATGTGCATTGTAATATCGCAATAACAGAAATGGCTATATATAACTAACAACCCAATAAACGTCATATTTATTATTGTGAAAAGAGATAACCATTTTGACAAGAATATCTCCAGATATCTACAGTTTTTTTTGTGTAAGTTATTATTCATTTTTAATAGAGTTTTATTCTTTTTGGTAGGGTTACGTGGGCAGATCCCATGACTCGCCTGATTAATTCATTTGCCAAAGTTACATTATTTCAATGAAACCGCCAAGGATTTTCCGAAAAAAAGTTTTTGCGTTTTCGATTGCGCATTGCGCACACTCTCACGCAAGTGACTCAAAATCTTACGATCTCACGATAATGTTGATAATCAAGCGATTAACAATCACCATCTGACGGTAATCGTGAGATATCATCTGACGGTAATGGAAAGCCCCTCCCCATCCCTCCCCATTAGGGAGGGAGCTTGAAGTTAGTGTTCTGTTTGGCGGGGGGGGTATGGTGATTGTGTGCGCACCGTCGAACAACTGTGCGCTCAGCGTTGCACAACTGTGCGCCCACCGTCCGCACAATCTCATTCCACCCAAATGAGACCTTCATTTGGGCGCTTTGACAACAAATTCGCTAGCGAATTTCCCCTCAAAGCACCGCTTTGACATGCTCATTTGGGTACATTGACAGCCAATTAGCGCGCAAATTAGTTTTAAAAACAGTGAAATCTCCTATCATTCCTATCATCATATGCTATTTTAACCATTACAGGAGTGAAAATACACTGAAATACGCATGATTTTGCCATATATGTCATTCTGTCTAAAAAAACAACTGGGCGCGGCTGAAATTCTAATCGCGGAAGCGCTTGGTGAGGTCGGAGAATTCCTCGATGCGACGGTCGCGGAGGAATGGCCACCAACGACGCACATTCTCGCTGTGCTCAAGGTCGAGCTTCACGATGACGCTCTCTTCTTCGTTGTCGGAGGCACGATAGTAGAGTTCTCCCTGTGGACCGGCAACAAAGCTGGATCCCCAGAACTGGATGCCTGGTGTCTGACCGCTTGGATCTGGCTCGAAACCGACACGGTTGACGGCAACGACTGGTAGTCCGTTGGCTACGGCATGGCCGCGCTGAACGGTTGTCCATGCCTCACGCTGACGCTGCTGCTCCTGAGGTGTGTCGGAGGCAGCATAGCCGATGGCGGTAGGGTAGATGAGTATCTCGGCTCCGGCGAGTGCCATGAGGCGTGCTCCTTCGGGATACCACTGGTCCCAGCATACCTGTACGCCGAGACGGCCTACGGAGGTGTCGATAGGATGGAAACCGAGGTCGCCTGGGGTGAAATAGAATTTTTCGTAGTAGGCTGGGTCGTCAGGGATGTGCATCTTTCGGTAGGTGCCGGCGATGCTTCCGTCGCGCTCGATGACAACGGCAGTGTTGTGGTATAGTCCCGGTGCACGACGCTCAAAGAGCGAGGTGACGATGACGACATTCAGCTGGCGTGCCAGTTCGCCGAAGAAATTGGTGGAAGGACCAGGGATTGGTTCGGCGAGGTCGAAGTTATCTACGTCCTCCACCTGACAGAAGTAGAGGGAGTTGTGCAGTTCCTGCAACACGATGAGTTCTGCGCCTCGCTGTGCGAGGTCGGTGATGTTCTCCGCCAGACGGAGGAGGTTCTTTCTTGTGTCAGCAACATTGTGCTGCTGAAGGATTCCTATTTTAAGTTCACGCATGATTTTTTAACGAAAACGAAGACGAAAACGAAAACTATTTATTAGTGGATTTTGGGTATTGCATCGTCAGGCAGTGGATGGAGCCGTGCTGACGGATGATGATACGGGAGTCGATAGGGATGATGTCCCTGCCGGGGAAGGCTTTGCCGATGATGCGGCATGCCTCGGCATCAAGGTCGGGCTGATCATAGATAGGCACGAGGACGGCTCCGTTGATGATGAGGAAATTGGCGTAGGTGGCTGGCAGTCGCTCGTCATCATAGTAGCAAGCCCTCGGCATAGGGAGTGGCTGGATGCGATACTCCGGGTTGGCGTCACGGAACGCTTGCAGTTCCTGCTCCAACGCGAGGAAGTCGGCATGCTGCTCGTCGGAAGCATCGGTGCTCTGTACATATAATAAGGTGTGGTCGGGACAGATTCGCACTATTGTGTCGATATGTCCGTCGGTGTCGTCGCCAATGAGGTTGCCGTGGTTGAACCACACTATACGCTCAGCATGAAGACGCTCCTTGAGTTGGTTCTCCACACCAGCCTGGGTGAGGGGCTGGTTGCGGTGTGGCGCCATGAGGCACTGCGAGGTGGTGAACACCGTGCCCTGTCCGTCGCTCTCGATAGAGCCACCTTCGAGCACGAAGTCATCATTGTCGATGAGTTCGCCCTGTATCACTCCTGCGGCATGAAGACGACGGGTGATGAGGTTGTCGTGGGCAGCCTCGAACTTGTCGCCCCATCCGTTGAAACGGAAGTCGAGTACCTGGCGGTTGCCCTCGCCATCCATGAGGGTGATACCTCCGTGGTCGCGAGCCCATGTGTCGTTGACCGGGCATTCCACTATGGTGACGCGCTCCATCTGACGCTCGGTGAGGGCGGTGAGGAGTGCTTCACGGGTGGCATCGGGAGTCTGCGAAGCGATGACGAGTGGTTCATAACGGGTTATAGCCTCTGCCATCTGGACGAGGGTGTTGACGATGTCGGAGAGATAGGGCGCCCAATCGGTGTCGGCATGCGGCCAAGTGAGTTGGATGCATGTCTGAGGAGCCCATTCGGCTGGTAATATTGATATGTTTGCTGTCATTTTTGAATATTTGCTTGCAAATTTACTTGTTTTTTTCCAAATATAAAAAAAATATACTACTTTTGCATTATGATTGAACTGAAAAATGTTACAACGATACAGAAGGCCGACACGAAAGGGCTGGAAGATTATTCACTGGTGGTGAACAACGGTCAGATGTGTGTGCTCGACAAATGGGAGGGAACTCTCGTGATTCGCACGCTTCTTGGATTCCAACCGGTGGAGGAGGGGTATGTCACTTTTGACGGTATGCCGCTGAGCGAGCGTTCGGCAGTGTTCTTGAGAAAGATGATAGCCTATGTGCCAAGTCCTGAGGGTTTCGATAATGTGGAAGACCTGGCGCAGAAACAGGTGGAACTGGTGGAGGAGGCGCTCCATTCTGATGCCGACATCCTGCTGGCGATAGATCCTGTGTCGCACCAGTCGGCAGAAGCGGCTGAGAATATCATTAACGCCCTGAGACACAAAGCCCAGCAGGGTAGAGTGGTGATTGTGGCAGGAGGACAGAAAAGTTAAGAGTTAAAAGTTAAGAGTTAAGAATTAAGGACGAATATAGATGAAAGCGAAAATATCGAAGAGTTTGGTGTTGCCGATGCTCTATGGAGTGTTGGCTTCGTGGGTAGTGATGGGTGGCATCGGTGTGGCACTTATGGTGAAATATACCGAACTGCCGGTTTGGGCGATGATACTCATAGCTACTGCTATGCTGGCGTTCACCGTACTCCCAGCTATGATGCGTGCAGGATGGGTGTACAGCAACCTGCGCAGACATCATAATGCAGAGTATTATTATAGTATAGGTAACGGTCAGGAACCAAACAAAGCCCTGGCTGTGTATGAGCGTCGCGTGAACAGAACCGTATCGGCTTGGTTGCAGCGTAACCTCCTGAAACCAGCGTTCAACTCGGGTGTGATAGCCTATCTGCTGTTGGTCATCGCTTCAGGCGAATGGATCACCTCGTTGTGGGGTGTGGGTGCAATAGCACTGCTGGTAGTGGCAGTGGAGGTTGGAGTATGGACAATGCTCCTCGCCGCAAGAAAACTGAGTTACGATAAGTACGGGAATCAGAGTTAAAAAACATTAATGTTTTGTATGAGATAGAGCGATTTTCCGGGGAATTGCGTAATTTTGCATAGCAAAAGTATGCGATAAAGCGAAATTTAGCGTGAAAATAAGAGAAGTGGTTGATGCCCTTGAACGATTCGCGCCTCTGCCTTTGCAGGAAAGCTACGATAATGCTGGCTTGCAAATTGGATTGACAGAAGCGGAAATTTCAAGGGTATTATTGTGTCTTGACGTGACCGAATCTGTAGTGGATGAGGCCATCGCAAAGGGCTGCAATGTTATTGTGGCTCATCATCCGTTGATATTCGCTAAACTGGCGCATATCACCGGTCAGACCTATGTGGAGCGTTGCGTGGCAAAGGCTATAAAGAACGATATCGCTATCATTGCCATGCACACCAATATGGATGCAGCCTTCGGAGGAGTGAACCACAGAATTGCCCAGAAGATGGGGCTCACGGATGTGGCGTTCTTTGGCAGTCAGCAGACCATCGGGGGTGTTGATGGCGGTCAGGGCGTAGTAGGCAATCTGCCTGAAAGCCTTCCTGCAGAGGATTTCCTGGCGATGGTGAAAGAGCGTTTCCATGTGGAATGCGTCATGGCCAACGA
Organism: Prevotella sp.; assembly: GCA_045627685.1. Taxonomy (GTDB): domain Bacteria; phylum Bacteroidota; class Bacteroidia; order Bacteroidales; family Bacteroidaceae; genus Prevotella. Next base: position 5,182 of record JAZQOD010000048.1, read on the forward strand.
ACTGTTGGCACGCCCAATACGCCGGGTGGCAGTGTGCGGCGGAGCAGGCTCGTTCCTGCTCGGCGAGGCAATGAAAGCCGGTGCCGATGCTTTTGTTACTGGTGAGATGTCGTACCACGGGTACTTCGGTCACGAACAGCAGATACAGATTACTGTGATAGGACATTACCAGAGTGAGCAGTTCACCACAGAGGTGTTCCGCGACATACTCGAGCCGATGGGCGTTGAGTGCGTGATATCAGAGATTAATACGAATCCAATAAAATATTTATAAGATACTATGGCAAAGAAAGTTGTAGAAATGACTGTTGAAGAGAAGTTGGAAACTCTCTTCAAATTGCAGAAGGCTCTCACACAGATGGACGAGAAGAAGGCTCTCCGTGGTGAGCTGCCTCTTGAAGTACAGGACCTTGAAGACGAGATTGAAGGTCTTCACACACGAGTAGATAAGTTCGCCTTCGAGATTGAGGACTATCAGCACGCTATCAACGCACGTCGCGGTGATATGGAGTTGGCACAACAGAAGGTTGACACATACAAGAAGCAGATCAACGAGGTGCGCAACAACCGTGAGTATGACACCCTCACAAAGGAGATAGAGTTCCAGAGCCTCGAGATTGAGCTCTGCAACAAGAAGATTAAGGAGGCTCTCCAGCGTATCGAGGAGCGTAAGGCTGACTTGGCAAAGGCTGAGGAGATGATTGAAGAGCGCACTCAGGACCTTCTTCACAAGCGTGAGGAGTTGGCAGAGATTATGCAGGAGACACGCGAGACAGAGGAAGTGCTCCGTGAACAGGCACAGGAATATGAGGCAAAGATTGAGCCACGTCTCCTCGCTTCTTTCAAGCGTATCCGCAAGAGCGCTCGCAACGGTCTCGGCGTTGTTTATGTACAGCGTGATGCTTGTGGCGGTTGCTTCTCGAAGATTCCACCACAGCGTCAGCTCGATGTGAAACTCCACAAGAAGATCATCGTTTGCGAGTACTGCGGTCGTATCCTCATTGATCCAGAATTGGCAGGCGTACAGGTTGCTACTGCTACTGAGGAGAAGCCAAAGCGCACTCGTAAGAGTGGCACAACCTCACGCCGCAAGAAGGCAGAGGCTGCTGCTGAGGCTGCAGAGAACGCAGCAGAGTAAGAACCGGCTTTTTAATGAGTCGTTGAACAAGTTATAAATATATACGACTATGAAAAAGAAGACTTTACTGGCTATCGTTGTCGTAGTGGCAATGATGAGTTCGTGCTCGACAAGTACATCGGCACTCAACGATCTTCGTAGTCTCTCAAACAAGATTGAAGCAGAAGGTGCAACCTACGGCTATTCGGACTGGGCGAGAGTGGCAAGCAAATACTATGATGTTGACCAGAAGATTGTGAAGCATATCCAGAAGCGCGAATACACCGATCAGGAGATGGAGGAGATAGGTGTGCTTCAGGGTGAGTGTATCGGAGGTTTTGCCAAAGGACTCGGTCAGAACCTTTCCAATGCCGCTTCAAATATCGGCAGTCTTGTCAAAGGACTTGTCAAGGGCATAAAGGAAAATTTCAATATACAGTAACAAAACAAATAAGGGCTCGGCATAACACCGAGCCCTTGTTGTATCTATATGTTGATGCTCTTACTTGACGAGCACCTTGCGGACAGTACCGTTTGAGTATTTGATGATGTTGACGCCTTTCTCCTCGCCATTGATGCGCTGGCCGTTGATGTTGTAACGAGCCACCTCAACAACTGGCTGTGCAGGCTCTACAGGCTGTGCTATGCCGAGTTCTACATCAGGGAGCAAGCCTTCCATCTTCTTGCGGAGAACCATAGCCCAAAGACCACCGATTACCGAACGTGCACGGAAACCACGTACATGACGGCTGTCGGTCCAGTGCCAGTCAGAGAGTGGCCAGCGGTCAGTGGTCTCATTAGCCCACTTCCACTCTGGATCCATGAATGCCTCGAAGTCAGCCTGACTCTCGGTCATTGCTGCTGTCCAAGCCGCCCAGTCACTCTTGCCTGTAGCATCACGGCTGTCGAGAGGCAAGCCCCAAGTCTTGACCTTGGTCTTGTAGTATGCAATATCGGTAGCAATGACATCGCCTGTGTATTCATCGTTGAAGATGTTCCACCCCCAGAGTTTGTCCCAGAGCATGTTGTACTTCAAACCCCAGTGGCGTGGATTCTCGTACTCCATATAGTACCATGTGCCATCCTCAGAGCGAGTCTTGTCAACCCAGTAGTGAGCATATTCGTGAGCGATAGCCATATGCTCCTCGTAGATATCGTCATGACCGAGCATCTTGGCAATCTCAGCATAAGCAGCGATACCCATGATAGCCTTTACGGCGAGGTTGGCGTTACGGTTGCTGAAGCCCTTGAAGTCATCGGTGCAGAGCTGGTTCTCTGGGTCCTTACCATAGTCAACGAGGTACTTTGACCAGCGCTTGATGATGCTCCAGTACTTGTTGAGATAGTCGAGGTCGCCATCGATCTTTGCGATGTAAGCCGCGAGGGTGATGATATTTGCATTCTCCTCGAGAGGCATTGTAGAACCGTCGTTAGCCCAAGGGTTACCATATACATTGCCGTTAGCGTGAGGATATGTACCGAGGTCGTGAGCTGCATAGTCGAAGTTCCAGCGACCTGTTGCCTGGTATTTAAGGATAGAGGTGATCATACCCTTTTCGAGTACTGGGTTGTATGCCAGGAAGATTGGAGCAGAAGGGTAGGTGAGATCGACGGTATTGACACAACCGTTAGAATTGTTCTCCTTTGAGAAGTACATGATGTCGCCGTCTTTGTCGCGGAACAACTTGTGAGCAGCCAGACAGTGACGATAGGTGCCTGAGAGGAGTTCTGCATATTTCTTGCCACCGGTGTTGAACGCGTCTTCATAGATGAGTTTATCCATGTCGCGAGCCACAGCCATGTGGTGGTAGTAGTTATGGCGGAAATCGTCGAATGCCTCGAAGATAGTCTTTCCGTCGCGTGCCCAGTAGCCAGGGTAGTCTTCATTCCAAAGACGGATATCCTTGCGCTCGTCATAGCCCACCATCATATAACTCTTTGCTTCCTTGGTAGTGCCAAGGTCGTTGATGAGCGAAACAAGAGGGTAGTCCTCGTAGCCCTTAGAACGGAGGGTAGTCTCGCGAGGATTCTTCACATAGCCATATTCTGCGAACTCGCTCTCGACGGTGTTCTTGTCAGCATAGGTAACAGTACCATTGATGCCTGGCAGATAGATGTAACCCCAGTCGATGCTGCGGAGGTCGCCGGCTGTTTTGAGGACAGGCTGTGCCGAAGAGCCGGCCTTCACATATTTTACACCGTTTTCCTCGACAGTTTCTGTGCGTGTTGCAACGATGTCGAATACGGTCATCTCTGGTGTGTAGCCATAGAAGAACTGCACTGAATGAGGCTGGCCGTCGTTGGAACGAACACGGTAAGTGATGTAGTTGATAGGGGTAGAGATGAGGTCGAGGTCGTGGATGTCCATTGGTGCTGTGAACACAACATCGAGATCAACAGGACCACAGGTGAAGTTGTAGAATGTGTTGCAGGCAAGAACATCGTAGTTGGTCTGCTGAGCAAGAACCTCAGTAGGCACATTTGTCTTCACATTCTCATAGACACCGAAGTCGCAGTAAGCACCGCCCTCTTTGTTGTAGCAGTAAACGGCAACGACATTGTCGCCCTCGTGGAGATACTCAGAAGGAATCTTTGTTACCTCGTTCGGAGCCCATGTGTAGCCTGTATCTACAATCTTGTGACCATTAATATAAAGGTAGAAATAGTCGTCGTGAGAATACTTTGCGTAGAACTCCTTCTGAAGGTCATCAGCGGTGAGATTCATGTGGCGACGGATGTAGAGACCATTGTTGGTGCCAGTCTGGAACCATTCTGTGTGCACATTGGTGTGCCAGTCCTCGTTACACTCCTTGCTGCCACCATCGAACTTGCCCTTTGGACAGCCGAAAGCGCCCTGCTTTGTTTCCCACTGGCTTGCATCGAAATTGCTCGATGTCTCATAATCCTCCTGGGTCCATTTGATACCTGTTCCCGACGGTTTTGTGCCGATATGGGTGAGGGCCGACCATGAAGCGTCGGAAGCCATTGGGAGTACTGGGTTGGCAAGGATGTATGTCTCCTGCTTACCCATCCAGCGGTAAACGGTTCCGTCAACTCGGAGCAGACCGTCCATAGGCTTTCTGATGTTTGCCCAGTGGGTGGTGTTGCCCTGATTCAGTTCGTCGTAAGGCGACCAGAACGAGATGAAAGGGTCGTTCATGATGAGCGGTACAGAAGGCAGACGCAGGTCGATGTTCTTGTAAGGCTCAAAGAATTCGTCGCTCTGTGCGAACGATGTTGCTGCCGACAGCACTGTCAGCAAAGCAATGAATGTTCTTTTCATTTTGAGTTTTGGTTTTGTCTTTGGTTATTATTATTTATTGAATTTATTCTGGTTTTTGGCTCTGTTACACATTATTATATATAAAGGGCTTTGCAAATTTACTATTTTTGTGAGAAATAAGCAAGAAATAAACTAATTATTTGAATATTTCTCAAGATATTTTCTTAATTGCACACAGGATTGCAACTAATCTATCTTCTGGTGCAAACCAATGTCAGACGAAAGCAAATCCTAAAATCCGCCCGTTTCTAACGGCTTAAATTTCGTGAATTTGCAAGCGACTGTAATGTTGGCCGCAAATATTAAAAATATGACGAGTCAGAAACTGGTTCCAACTCGCCATATTATGCAGATTTCTATAAATCAGGGTAGGGATGTTTACTCTTGAAAATTTGCCTTTGTGAATTTATGTTGTTAAATATTTTTATACTCCGGAATATCTTCAAGAAATAAATATTTTTGATTGTGATAATCCATCTTGCAGCAGTAGTGATTCAAGCCGTTGCTGACGATGAGATAGTCAACATGAAGTTGCATATTATAGACCGTTATCTGGTCGAACACTTTCTGTGTGATGGTGATTGTAGGGGCTTTGTACTCCACTATTACGCGTGGATGCAAATCGCGATCGTATAGCACAGAATCCGCTCTTAACGTCTTTTCACCGACAGAAAGTGCTACTTCATTGGCAAGCAGTTCCTGTGGAAAATGTTTCTCGTTGATGAGGTAATGAACGAAGTGCTGGCGCACCCATTCCTCGGGAGTCAGTGCCACATATCGCTTGCGGAGAATGTCGAAAACAGTAGGTCGCGACGGTGTTCCTGCCAGACGAAGCGAGGGCGTAGGAAGGTTGAGTTCGTACATTTTTAAAAGTTTTTTCTTTGTAATTCCAGTGATATTTCGTATCTTTGCATTTTAATAGCAAACCTTTTGCAAAGGTACTAAAAATTCCATTAAACAGCAAAAAATCAATGGCAGTAAGATCAAACGGCATCTCTTTTGAGAGTATAATGCGCAATATCAAGGCTCGTGAATTTTCACCTATTTATATATTAATGGGTGAAGAGTCGTACTATATTGATAAAATTTGCGATGCTTTGATGGAGTCGGTTCTGCCGGAAGAGGAGCGCGAGTTCAATCAGTTTGTTGTTTTCGGCTCTGATGTCACATCTGCCCAGGTGGCAGATCTTGCTCGTGAACTTCCGATGATGTCACAGTATAAGGTCATCGTGGTGAAGGAAGCGCAGAACCTGAAGAATCTCGATGAACTGGAAAAATATCTCGATCATCCTTCGCCTCAGACTGTTCTTGTGTTTTGCCACAAAAATGGTTCGGTGGACAAGAGAAAGAAATTTGTGTCGAAGGCTCAGATGGTGGGTGTTGTTTTCGAAAGTGCAAAACTCAGCGAGAAGTCTCTCCCTGGTTTTATAGAAAACTATCTTAAAATTCGTCAGGTTACAATTGATCCGAGAACGGCTATCATCATCGCCGAATCGATAGGTCAGGATCTGAGTCGTCTTGCCTCGGAGTTGGATAAGTTGTGTTTGGCTCTTCCGGAAAATGATCGTCGCGTGACAGCCGAGTTGGTGGAGGAGTGTATAGGAGTCAGCAAGGAGTATAACTCGTACGAACTCCGAAATGCCATCGTCAACAAGGACGCGATGAAAGTAAACCGTATCGTGAATTTCTTTGACAAAAATCCGAAGTCGGGTGGAATCTATATTATACTACCTTCTTTGTTCTCTTATTTCCAGAATCTGATGGTTGCCTGGTATGCTCCAGATCGTTCGTCGGCGAAGGGTATTGCTGAGCATCTTGAACTCCGTGCGGAGTGGGCGGCTAAGGAGTACCTGACTGGTATGCGAAATTACTCTGCCATGAAAACGATGCAGATAATTTCCAAGTTACGCGAGATCGACGAGAAAAGTAAGGGTTTAGACTCGCCAAATACCTCTACTGGTGACCTTTTACGCGAGTTAGTTTTCTTTATTTTGCATTAAAAGCCCCATTTCGGGGCTATTTTTTTGCTAGTTTTTATATTTTTAAAAAACCTAAAAATGGCCCGGAATGCCGATAAACACTGGGGATTCCGCAAATTCTAATGCCTCAAAACTCGCGTATTTGCAAATAAATTGCCCGTTGTACAGAATATTCCAGAATTTAAAAAAAATCTGCGTTTTACGTTTATTCCAAATTTCGCGTTAATATTTATTAGCATTAACAAATCCAAAACAAAGGTTTAGATTTACAAACATAACTAACGATTGATTTCGGTTTTTATAGCTACGCATTTATGAATATAAACAAATAACAAAGCGTAAATACAAATTTACAAATCAATAATTAAATCAAAACAAACACATATACAATAATATACACCCACCAATATTTACATATAAAAACCTATAACTCAACGCTTTTACCCTTATTTTAGAATCATAAAAGCAGTAAAAAACAGCATAAACGCCCCTAAAACTGCATATTTTACCCAATTTACATATACAAAATCAGTGAATGTGCCTAATACTCAGTGTTTTGCATAAAATTGAGACACTTTTACACATACCATACCTTCATTACATATAAAAACCTATATATAATAACATAAAGTATTTTAGGTTTGGATATATGAAAGTTTGGCAATGTAAATTCGTAAATCCACAAACCGCAACCCTAAATTTCTTTCAATATTACTTGCAAGTTTTGATTTTTTGTTTTACCTTTGTAAACGCAATAGAAAACGCTAAAAATGGCTGTTATCAGCCTCAAACGATATTAAGATGAAAGATAGAATAAAGCAGTTGATGGATAGTCTTCATCTCACTCAACAAAAATTTGCCGAGGATCTTGGCATCTCCCCTGCCTCATTGAGCAGTATTTTTAATGGTCGCACCAAACCGACCATCAATCATGTTGATGCGATTGTCATCGCTTTCCCAAACATTAATCTTCGTTGGTTGATGTATGGTGAAGGTGATATGTTTGTGGCTGATAATGACACCTCACCTGCCGTATCAGAGCAAAATGCCTCTTCTACAGCCATTTCGCAACAGGGAGAAAAGTTATTGGACTTCGGCAATGATCAACCTCCCCTATCCCAACAGGCAACTCAGCCTCAGCGAGTGCAGCAACAACAATATATACCACAGTCGCAACATAAGCAGGAAATAGAGACGGTAAAAATATTAAACAAACCACAACGACAGATTTCTGAGATACGAATCTTCTATGATGACCAAACATGGGAGACCTTCGTGCCTAAGAAATAATCTCTCATGCCTTTGTGTGTACTCGCGCAATGATAAAGAACAGTATCATAATTTAATCATAAAGCCTCAATGTTCGGATGGACATCGAGGCTTTTTTCGTGTCTGGTATGTAGTCTCGTTGCCTGTACTTTTTGACCGAGAACAGAAAACCCGATGTATTTTTTGTGTTCAGGGCAAAATAAAAAATTGCTCTTTTTCTTTGATATTCCATTTGTTTCCGTTATCTTTGTAGAATATATCGTGCGTGCGAACATTAATATAATAATATGAAGAAATATTGCATTGACTTAACAGTTAGTTCTATCGAGAAGATCACAAGTCATCATGTGCTTTTGAAGCTGACTGATGTGAATCCACTTCCGGAGATGGTGCCTGGTCAGTTTGTTGAAGTCCGTGTTGACGGTTCTGAGACCACCTTCCTCCGTCGTCCTATCTCTATCAACTTTGTTGATTATGCTTCTAATGAACTCCATCTATTAGTTCATGTCGTTGGTGATGGTACAGCCCAGTTGGCGAAACTTCAGGTTGGAGCAAAGGTGAATTGCGTGTTGCCATTAGGCAATGGTTTCACTTTGCCTGAGACTGCTGGTGCAAAGCATCTCCTTGTTGGAGGTGGTGTCGGTGTCGCTCCGCTGCTTTATCTTGGACAGAAGATCAAGGATGCAGGTTCTACTCCTGTGTTTCTTCTTGGAGCAAGGTCGGCTGGTGACTTGCTGATGCTGCCTGAGTTCGAGAAGATTGGCAAGGTGTATATAACCACCGAAGACGGTTCTTTAGGGGAGAAAGGATTTGTGACCAACCATTCCGTTCTTGAGAACGAGCAGTTCGATTGCATACAGGTATGCGGTCCTAAACCAATGATGGTTGCTGTAGCCCGTTATGCCAAGCCAAGGAACATCCCTTGCGAGGTGTCGTTGGAGAATATGATGGCCTGTGGATTGGGAGCCTGCCTCTGTTGTGTAGAGAAGACTGTAGAAGGAAATTTGTGTGTTTGTAAAGAAGGTCCAGTGTTTAATATTGAGAAACTGTTATGGCAAATCTAAATGTAAATATTAATGAATTGAAGTTGAAGAACCCAGTGATGACCGCATCGGGTACCTTCGGTTATGGTTTGGAGTTTGCTGATTTCGTTCCATTGGACCAGATTGGCGGTATCATCGTAAAGGGTACAACATTGAATCCACGCGAGGGAAATGACTATCCTCGAATGGCAGAAACAGCCCAAGGTATGCTCAACTGTGTAGGATTGCAGAACAAAGGTGTTGACTATTTCGCTGAGAAGATATATCCACAGATAAAGGACATAGACACCAATATGATTGTCAATGTCAGCGGTTCATCGCCAGAGGACTATGCAGAGTGTGCTGCGCGTGTCAATGCCTTGGAGAAGATACCGGCTATCGAATTGAATATCTCATGTCCAAATGTTCATGACGGAGGTATGGCATTCGGCGTGACCTGTGAAGGTGCTGCAAGCGTTGTAAAGGCTGTTCGTGCGCGTTACGACAAGACACTTATTGTGAAACTTTCGCCAAATGTCACTAATATTGTTGATATTGCAAAAGCCGTTGAGGCAGAAGGTGCCGATTCTGTTTCACTCATTAACACTCTGATGGGTACTTCGATAGATATTGAGCGTCGTCGCTTTAATCTTTCCATCGGTACAGGTGGCCTTTCTGGCCCTTGTGTCAAGCCTGTAGCGCTTCGAATGGTGTATCAGGTAGCAAAGGCAGTGAATATCCCGGTTATTGGCTTGGGTGGCATCTGCAACGCTCACGATGCCATTGAGTTCTTCATGGCAGGAGCAACTGCAATTGAGATTGGTACAGCCAATTTCCTTGATCCTGCGGTGACTGTGAAAGTAAGAGACGGAATCAACGAGTGGCTCGACAATCATGGTTGCAAGTCGGTGACTGAGATTGTTGGTTGCCTGTAATAATGCGTATTGCTTAATGAATAGATAGGGTGGGGCTCAGATGTGGGTCCCACTTATTTTTGGTATAAAAATTTAGGGCTACCAAATGGTAGCCCTAAACCAACACAAAAACTAAACTAGACTTAACTAAACAATCTTAGGAATTTCACAACTCCTTCATGTCGATTGCAAAGGTAATGCATATTTCTCAAACCTCCAAATAAAAAGGCGATTTTTTTGCATTTTACCCTTGATTTTTCCTGTTTTTAAACATTTTTTGCCCTCTGCAGTAGCAAATTGTCTAAGATAACCATTGCAGCCATCGACTCAACGACAGGTACGGCACGAGGCAGAACACATGGATCGTGGCGTCCTTTGGCAGTCAAAGTGGTAGGATTACCTTCATTATCTACTGTCTGCTGTTCGCGAAGAAGTGTAGCCACCGGTTTGAAAGCCACGCGGAAATAGATATCCTGACCGTTGCTTATGCCTCCTTGAATGCCACCGCTATGGTTGGTAAGTGTGGTAATATGACCTTCGTCATTGACAAAGACATCGTTCTGTTCGCTACCACGGGAGTTTACGCAACCGAACCCTTCGCCGTATTCAAAACCCTTCACAGCATTGATTCCAAGCATTGCACTACCCAGTTGGGCGTGCAACTTTCCGAATTCTGGTTCACCGAGTCCCACTGGACATCCTTTGATGACGCAAGTAATAACACCACCGATGGTATCTCCATCGCGTTTTACCGAAGCAATGAGTCCTTCCATCTCTTTTGCCTTCTGCTGGTCAGGACAACGCACGATATTATCCTCAATGGTATTCAAATTGTACTTGCGATAGTCGTTGTCAAGAGCGATATCACCAACCTGCGAGGTATATGCGCTGATTGTGATGCCATGCTCTTTGAGAGCCAGTTTTGCCAGAGCACCACCTACACAACGGCTGATGGTGATACGAGCCGAAGAACGACCACCACCACGATGATCCCTGATACCATATTTCTCGGTATATGTGTAGTCGGCGTGCGAAGGACGGTAGAGATCACGCATATTGTCATAGTCAGACGAGTGCTGATTGGTGTTTCGCACAATGAACCCGATAGGGCACCCCGTAGATTTACCCTCGAACACTCCACTGAGTATCTCCACCTTGTCGGCTTCCT
>JAZQOD010000049.1:0-1627 GCA_045627685.1 Prevotella sp.
TCTGAAGAATGATGTGGATGCTGTGAAGGCTGTGGCGCGTGAGAGATACTATATGAAGGCTGAGGATGAGGATATCTTTATAATTGAAGAAGATGAATAAAGAGAAAATATTAGGATATGTGGAGAGTGCAGGTTTGCTGCAGGTGGTTATTGCCGCTGCAATCTGGATCTTGCCTGATTTGAGGACTGTTGCTCAGGGCTGGATGGCTGTGGCTGCGGTGATGCTCCTGCTTGGCAGGTTTCTGCAGGAACCATTTTATCTAAAATATAGCGAGCGAGACCCAAAGGAATTGACTCTGCGCAGATTGTACCATCAGAGAGTGTTTGGAATCATTGCTCTGATTTTGGCTGCTGCAATGATGTTTGTTCCACAGGGATTTTACTACGGAATGTATGTGGGTAAGTCTTCTTGGCTGATACTGTTCGTTATCTTTGTCGTGATAGAAGTGTACACCGCATTTCGCATTTCTTCAGTGGATAAAGGTTAAAAATGTGTAATTTCACGACATTTGACAAATCTAATGACCGAAAATTTCTTACTATATAAATAAATGTATAACTTTGCACACGCTTGCGTCTTGGTGACGCTTCGAATTAGATTAGAGTATAAAACAGTTTTTTCAGAATAATAGAAATGGAACTTAATGCACTTACGGCTGTTTCCCCTATTGACGGCCGATATCATGGCAAGACAAATTCTCTTGCTGCTTATTTTTCAGAGTACGCACTTATTAAGTATCGAGTGAGCGTTGAAATCGAGTATTTCATCGCATTATGTGAGTTGCCTCTTCCTCAGTTGAAGGGTTTTGATAATTCACTCTTCCCTAAGCTTCGTGCCATCTACCAGAACTTCACAGAAGAGAATGCTCAGAGAGTGAAGGATATTGAGAAGGTTACGAACCACGATGTAAAGGCTGTTGAGTATTTCATTAAAGAGGAACTCGACAAAATCGGTAATTTCGACGAATACAAGGAGTTTATTCATTTTGGATTGACTTCTCAGGATATCAACAATACGAGTGTGCCAATGTCTATCCGCGACGCACTCAAGGATGTGTTCATTCCACAGGTTGAGGAACTTATTGCTCAGTTGCAGGAATATGCTGATGAGTGGAAAGATGTGGCTATGCTTGCAAAGACTCATGGCCAGCCAGCATCTCCAACTCGTTTGGGCAAAGAGGTTATGGTTTATGTATATCGCCTCACAGAGCAGTTGAATCAGCTCAAGGCTTGCAAGATTTCTGGTAAGTTCGGTGGCGCAACAGGTAACTTCAATGCTCATCATATTGCTTTCCCTGAGTACAACTGGCAGGAGTTTGCAAATAACTTCCTTGCAAAGAATCTCGGCATCGAGCGTGAACAGTGGACAACTCAGATCAGTAATTACGACAACCTTGGAGGTGTGTTCGATGCTATGAAGCGCATCAACACTATTATCATTGACCTTGACCGTGACTTCTGGATGTATGTTTCTAAGGAGTACTTCAAGCAGAAGATCAAGGCAGGTGAGGTTGGTTCTTCTGCAATGCCTCACAAAGGCAATCCAATCGACTTTGAAAACTCTGAGGGTAACCTTGGTATGGCTAACGCTATTCTTGCATTCCTCTCTCAGAAGCTTCCTGTAAGC
>JAZQOD010000050.1:0-10398 GCA_045627685.1 Prevotella sp.
GCAAACCGAAGTCGTGCCTTCAGAAAGCCTATGAGATGCTCCTCCAGTTCTACGATATTTATATCGTAGCCCCCTCCCTCATCAACGACACCGACAAGATGGCAGCCGATCAGGCGTGGGTGGAACAGTATCTCTCGTCACCGGCGTGGGGCAAGACCATCTTCTGCAACCGTTCGTCGCTGTTGCTGGGTGATTACATCATCGACACCAGGGAAAATCCCGACTTTATGGGCACAGGCATCCGTCTCGGTTCTGATGAGTTCAAGACCTGGGAAGAAGTGATAACCTATTTCTCTCTTCTCGGAGGGCAGTGAAAAGTGAAAAGTTAAAAGTTAAAAGTTAAAAGTTGGCGTCATCGTCATCGTTTTCGTTTTCGTATTCGTTTTCGTCCTTGTTTTATGAAAAAATATATTTTATTCCTTCTTTCCGTTCTTTCCTTTTCTGCTTCAGCCCAGGTTGACATCCGTATTGATGCCAAGAACCCGCAGGCTGACATCAGTCCAATGCTCTATGGTATCTTCTATGAAGATATCAATCATGCTGCTGATGGTGGTATCTATGCCGAACTGATACGCAACCGCTCGTTCGAGGATGATGACACCAAGGCTGAGGCTTGGTCGCCATACCTCTCCGTCAATGGTAATGTGCGAATGACCATCGTCAAGGACAACCTCCTCAACAAAGCGCAAGGTCATGCCCTGCATGTCGTCACCTCGAATATCGCCGACACCGACGCCGGAGTGATGAACAACGGCTTCTGGGGCATCAATGTGGTGAAAGGCCGTGAGTATAAGTTGTCCATGTGGATAAAGGTGAACCGCAGCCGTGGTTTCTTCGCAATGCTCAAAGGCAAGAAAGGCGTGAAGTTCTATTCATCCGTGAAACTCGATGTCAACCTCTCGAAAGGCGGCTGGCAGCATGTCACAGCAACCCTCAAATCAACAGCCACCGACCCTGATGCACAACTTGTCATCAGTTCCAAGGGCAACTCCGACTTCTACCTCGATGTAGTGTCGCTCTTCCCACCAACCTACAAGAACCGCGAGAACGGACTCCGTCCCGACCTCGTAGAGATGCTCTATGAGTTGCACCCACGCTTCATGCGATTCCCTGGCGGTTGCTTCGTAGAAGGACAGGACACCCCCGACAATGCCTTCCGCTGGGAGCGCACCATCGGTCCTATCGAAGAGCGCCCAGGCCACTGGAACAAGAACTGGGGCTACCGCACTACCGACGGACTCGGTTTCCACGAGTACCTGCAGTTAGCAGAAGACCTCGGTGCCAAGCCACTCTATGTAGTCAACATCGGTATCTGGCACGGAGGCGTCACACCACTCGACTCCCTCCGTCTGTGGGTCGATGAGTGCATGAACGCACTTGAATATGCCAACGGACCAGTCACCAGCAAATACGGTAAACTACGTGCCAAGAACGGACATCCCGAACCGTTCAATATCGAGTATATAGAGATAGGTAATGAGAACAACCAGAACGACGGAGCCCAGACATCCGACAACTACTACGCCCGTTACCGCGCCTTCCGCACCGCCATCCTGAAGAAATACCCAAAGATGCACATCATCGGTGATGTCGCAGCATGGGGCACCGACGATCCGCGATGGGAGTCGAAGGATAAGGTCGAACTCGTTGATGAGCACTACTACCGCTCACCGGCATGGTTCGCCAACAACTTCCATAAGTACGACACCTACTCACGCTCCTGGCCGTCGGTATATTGTGGCGAGTATGCCGTGACACAAGGCTACGGCAATCTCGGCAACCTCAACGCCGGTCTTGGCGAGGCAGTGTTTATGATGGGCATGGAGAACAACGGCGATCAGGTGGCACTCAGTTCGTATGCACCAATCTTCGTCAACGAGAACGATGCCCGTTGGCGCCCAGACATGATACGCTTCAACAACCACGCAGTGATGGGCACACCGTCGTACTATGTGCAGAAACTCATGTCCGACAACCTCCCAACAAGAGCATTGCGCGTCACCGAAGGTTCCGATATAAGATTCACCGAGAACGACATCTTTACCCCCGATTCCAGTTATATTGGTGTGGCAACATGGAATACCGACGCCACATTCAAGGACATACAGATACAGGCAGGCGACTATGTGCTGTTCACCTCCGGAACAAAAGCCAACGAGATTACCGTCCGTTCCACCGACTGGTCGTTCGGGCGCGACGGACTGACACAGCATTCCCTCTCCGAAAACCAGTCAGCCCTTGTCAACGTCCCTATCGGCGGCAAGAAATACACCGTCACCATGCGTGCCCGTAAGAACTCCGGCAGCGAAGGATTCATCCTCATGTTCAACTTCGAGGACAACGACAACTACTGCTGGCTCAATATCGGAGGCTGGTCTAACTCCAGTCATGGCATCGAGCAGATGTATCACGGAGGCAAGACCGCTCTCTGTCAGACCAAGGGCAGTGTGGAGGCAGGTCGTTGGTATGATGTTCGCATTGATGTCGATGGCAACCATTTGACAGCCTTCCTCGATGGCGAGCAGATACTCCAGACCGAACTGCGAGGCACCACATCGCCAGGCATCTACACCTCGGCAGGAATGGACGACGCCACAGGCGAGATGGTAGTGAAGATTGTCAACACCTCGAAGAACTATGAGAGTGCTGTGCTCCACCTCGATGGTTTCTGTGCCGCTGGCGCCGACCTCATCCAGATGAAGGCAAAGAGCGGCGATGAGGAGAACTCCCTCGACAATCCAACCGTAGTATATCCTACCCGCCGTCACATCGCCCTTGAAGGCTACAATCCCGAGTTTGTCGTCGAGCCATACTCCCTCAATATCCTCAGGATAAGGAAAGCCCTGTGACACAGTGATGAATGGGAGAGTGTGAAGTAATGATTTACATTCGTGAGAATCGATAACTGAAGGTGAGGAGAATATTCCTTCGCTGACCGATATTTCGCTTTTCGGTCCAGATGTTCTCGTTCATCTGTGAGGTTAAATCATCCAAGCTGTTAAGGATGTCAACACAGTTAATACCTATGGTTGCTCGTTGCTTCCAGAATTTGTATTCTACTGATGCATTCCAGAGACATACATTACGATTGGCTTCCTTGAGTTCATAGCCCGAATATGCACGCATGTCTAATGATGAAGCAAGGATAAAATGTTTTGTGATGTTGTATTTCGCTTCTGCAGAAATGCTGGCAAGCCTTGTGTTCGCCCCGTGGTGATAGTAATCGTTGACGCGGTGTGAAAGAGAATATTTTATGTCAAAATATGTGACAAGGCTTTTGTTGGAATATGATGGTGAAAGATCAAATACCAGATTGTGATTATTGCTGATACCCTTCTGTGATGAGTCGGAGCCAGCCACTTCAACATAGTTGGCCGAACGTGAGAAGTTGTATGAAGTCTTGGCATCGAGCTTCACCTCACCGATATATGTTCCGTAACTTATAGAAGCCCCGGCTAACATATTCCCATTGATATTTGTTGGCATTGTAATATTTCAAAGAGAATATCAAGAAAATGAAAGTAAAAGGGCGCTTTTTGTTTGTTTTAGTGGGGAATATGCTTGTTTTTGCTGATTTTTTGTTAACTTTGTAGCGAATTTTTTCAGCGATAACTTTTTCGTTGTTAGTGGATATTGTCAGAGCAATTAAAAATCGTTTATTAGAAATAAGAACACTGAAACAATGCAGAGCAATCATTCGTTTTTAGGACGAGCAATTCTTGCTGCGCTGCTGTTGCTGTTTGTGGCAACAGGGGCTATGGCGCAATCTGCCAATGAGAAGCTGTCGGGTAGAGTCCTCGACTCTGACGGCAATCCTGTGGTGGGTGCGATAGTGAAGAGTCGCTCGGGTAAGTCAAGCGCTGTGACCGATGCCGATGGTAATTTTACTATCAAGGCTGATGGTAACACCGTTATCATTGAGGTGAGTTACCTCGGTATGAAAACCGCCACCTGGAAGGGAAAACCTACACAGACGGCAAAGGTGACTCTTGTAGATGACAATCAGATGTTGGACGATGTCGTAGTGACTGGTTATCAGCAGTTGGACCGTCGCAACCTTACTTCTTCCGTAGTATCAAAGGACATGTCGGAGTTGGAGATCAAGGGTGTGAGCGATTTGTCGAAAATGCTGGAAGGTAAGATTCCTGATTTGGTGACTATGACAAACTCTGGTGAGGTGAATGCCACAAACAAGATCCGTATCCGTGGTACCAGCACATTGGTCGGCAACCGTGAACCACTGTGGGTTCTCGACGGTATCATCCTTACTGATGCCGTAAACCTGTCGTCGGATGTGCTGAATGATCCTGACTATGTGAACCGTATTGGTAATGCCATTGCCGGTATCAACCCACAGGATATCCAGCGTATCGATGTCTTGAAGGATGCTGCAGCGACAGCGCTTTATGGTACCCGTGCTGCCAACGGTGTTATCGTCATCACTACAAAAAGCGGTAGAGAAGGAAAACCGATGGTCAGCTACTCATTGCAGACCACTTTCCGCAAGCGTCCTTACTATTCCGATGGTAAGATCAATTTGATGAACTCGGCAGAGCGAATGCAGTTCTCGCAGCAGTTGGCAGAGATGCATTTCGCCTATCCAAGTAATATGGCAAAGGTGGGCTACGAAGAAGCACTGCGCCAGTTGTACTCTGGCGAGATCAATCGCGAGGAGTTCAATGCCCTTATCAAGCAGATGTCGGCTGAGAACACCGACTGGTTTGATATCCTGTGCCATAACACCTTGTCGCAGGATCACTCGCTCTCTGTTTCCGGAGGTGCTGAGAAGGTGCGCTACTACACCTCGTTGGGTTTCACCGATCAGAATGATGTTGTTAAGGGAAGTCTCAACCGCCGCTATACTGCCATGGCGAAGATCAACTACGACATAACAAGCAAACTCAAGGCAGAGTTCAACTTCAACGGTAATGTCAACGACCGCGAGTATTCTGCCAGCGACATCAACCCTATCAACTATGCTTATAAGATAAGCCGCACCATTCCTTGCTTCAATGAGGACGGCTCATATTACAAATATCTGAAGTATGTGTACAATGATGCTGGTTCTGGCGACTTGGGGTAT
Source organism: Prevotella sp. (assembly GCA_045627685.1). GTDB lineage: Bacteria > Bacteroidota > Bacteroidia > Bacteroidales > Bacteroidaceae > Prevotella. The sequence goes on from JAZQOD010000050.1 coordinate 5,084, forward strand.
AATATCCTCAACGATATGGATAACAGTTACACCAAGCAGAACACCAACGCTGCAATAGCAACTGCCAGCCTGCGTTATCAGCCTACCGACGAGATTTTCATCAATGGTGTGTTCTCTGCCAATGTTTCGAATGCCCAGATCAAGGAGTATCACGGCGAGAAGTCGTGGATGATGACCAGTGCCCGTATGTGCGAGGCTGGTAAGACTCCGTCAAACAGCAGTCTTGCTCCTTTCGGTGGACAGCTCGACCGCAAGCACAATGGCACTATTGGCTGGACCGGTCGTGTGCAGGGTAACTACAACCATTATTTTGATAAGGACAAGCATCATAACATGAATGTAGCCCTCGGTTTCGAGGCAAGTTCAAGTCATTACACGGGCGATTCCTACGTGCAGCGTGGTTACTATCCAGAGCGTGGTGAGACCTTTGTGCAGGATATCGATGCTAAATACGAGAACTACTGGGCTTGGGTGCGCCGACATGTGCCATCGATAACCGATACCAAGAGCAATATGCTGTCGGTATATGCTACACTGTCCTACAGTTACAAGAACCTCTTCACCGTCAATGCCAATGGCCGTTACGACGGTTCCAACAAGTTTGGTTCGCGCAGCAATGAGAAACTGCTCCCTATCTGGTCGGTATCGGGCAATGCCAACCTTATGGATATCTTCAAGATCGACCTGCCTTGGCTAGAAATGCTCACATTGAAGTCATCATACGGTGAACAGGGAAACATGCTCGACAACCAGTCGCCTCAGCTCATCATCAAGAAAGGCAGTTACGACACCTTCTATGAGAGTTTCATCTCAACAGCTGCATATTTCGCAAACCCTGACCTCCGATGGGAGAAAACACACTCGTTCAATGTTGGTTTGCAGACATCAGTACTCCGCAACCGCCTGCAGTTTGAGGCAGAGTATTATCGTAAGCGCACCACCGATGCGTTTATGAACAAGACCATCTCCGATATCAACGGATACACATCGTATGTGGTCAACTCGGGTGAGATTACCAACAGCGGTTTCAACTTCACAGTGACCGCAACACCTATCAAGACAAAGGATTTCTATTGGATTATCTCGGGCAACCTTTCTAAGATATATAATAAGGTGAAGACCCTGCCGGGCACCGAGAGTTACTTCCTCAACGACTTCCTCAACGGTACTGCCATTGTGCAGGGAATGCCTGTCGGCACCTTCTATTCATATCGCTTCGCGGGATTGAGCCCAGTAAACGGTGGTCCGCTGTTTGACGATGGTGAGGAACACCAGAATGAACTTGCCAACCTCAATCAGTATGATTTCTATACCACAGTGCTCGAGGCAACTGGCCGTCGTGAGCCTGATGTCACAGGAAGTCTCAGCAATACACTGACATATAAGCAGTGGCGACTCACCACCTCATTGCTCTTTAACTTTGGTGCCAACACACGCCTGTTCCGCCTGTTCGATGGCTATACACAAGGTCGTATGTTCGCATCAGATGAAAATGCTAACCGTGACTTGATGAACCGATGGATGATGCCGGGCGATGAACAGACGACGATTATCCCTGCTATCATCGGTGGTGGCGAGGCAAACACCATGAACCACTATACCAGCAACTGGACCAACAATGTGGGTTGGAGTGGTCCTAAACTCCACGACAATGCGTGGACACAGTTTGATTATTGCAACGCTCGTGTTGCCAGTGCCGACTATGTAAAACTGTCGAACATTGCCCTCACCTACGAGTTGAAGCAGAATCAGTTGGATAAGATTGGTCTCAACCGATTGGCAATCACCCTGAGCGGCTATAATCTCCACACTTGGTGCGACAAGCGACTCCGTGGCCAGACTCCTACACAGGGAGGATTCTCGGAGGTGCAACTTTCGGACATGCCTACATTTACACTGTCTTTGAATGTTAACTTTTAATTGGCAAAGGAGAAATTATTATGAGAACAAAGATAACACATAAGTTCCTGTTTCTTATTTCTTTGGCTTTGATGCTCACCTCGTGCGGCGGTTTCCTTGAGGAAGCCTCGCAGGACAAGGACTACATCCGTTCATGGACCGACCTCGACGAACTGTTGAAGGGCGACTGCTATCTGCGTGCAGAGAACCACGGCGAGTTCACAAGCCACAACAATATGGGTATGTTCCTCCATCTCCTTGCAGATGAAATCGAGGAGCACAATGCCGGCGGTTCCGAGGCAAGTTGCAAGAGCGATCAGCATCAGTATATGTTTGGCGTGATGTCATGGGCATCGCGAATGGGCGCTTCACAGGACAATACACAGTTCTTCTCTGAGAACCGTGAGTGGACACAGGTGTATAAGCGCATCAACATTGCCAATAATGTGATTGAGGCAGCGAAGACAGTGCCACAGACAAACGACGAGGAGAGCAACGGCACACATAAAGTGCTTGCCGAAGCATATTTCCTTCGTGCATATTTCTATTTCTGGCTTACCAACATCTTCGCCAATCCTTATAACCCAGCCACAGCGGCTGACGAACTCGGTGTACCTCTGAAGATCTCGACCGAGATTCAGGATATTATGTTCACACGTAACACCCTCAAGGAGTGCTACGACCAGATTCTTGCCGACCTCCTTGCTGCCGAGGAGCACATGGAGCAAGTGAAGGATTTCAGCAGAAAGAACATCTATACAGCCAATCTGGAGTCGATACAGTTGCTTCTGTCAAGAGTGTATCTCTATGTTCAGGACTGGCAGAAGGCAAAGGAATACAGCCAGAAGGTCATTGCCTCGCATCCTGCAATAGAAAACCTCCGTACTACGAAGAATGCGTTTATGGTGAAGAGCAACCCTGAGAATATCTTCTCTATGGGTGGATGCGACCTCATGCGAATGATTGCTACCGACTACCAGTCGGTGAGAGTGGCATTGAACTTCTACAACTCTTATCATAAGGACGACCTGCGTAAGCAGCAGTGGTTCTGGAATTATACTATGTTCACCGGCCTCACCATGGCACCTGCACCGAAGAAAGAATATGAGCCAACCGACAGTTACTATTACCAAGGCAATTATTCACTGCCATGTACATCAGAGCGTAATGAGACATCATCGCTTTTCTGGCTCCGTTCGGGCGAGGCATACCTCAATCTTGCTGAGGCTGAGGCTTATCTCGGAAACGAGGAAGCATCGAAAGCCACTCTCCTGAAACTGATGCAAAACCGCTATGCAGAGGGTGCTGCCGACTTGAAACTGCAGGAGACAGGCGATGAGTATATTGCCCGTTTGCGCGAGGAGCGTAAGTACGAACTGGCATGCCAGGGACATCGATGGTTCGATCTCCGTCGCTATCGTGTGTGCCAGGTGTCGCCAAGCAAGGTTGCACTCCAGCATGTGTGGACAGTATATCGCGACAACTCTACTGGTAACATCCTCGAAACCCGCCTCTACAAACTCAATGAGGAGGATACAGGATGGACAGTAAACATACCTCACGAAGTGTTGGAATTCAATGTGGGAATGCCTGGCAACGGCAATCTTGACCGCGAGTATCAGGTTATTCCTTATCAGCCATAAACGAATCATACTTATCAAAAAAATGAAAAGACTATATTTACACATATTATTAATGGCTGCGGCTGTGACGGGATTCGTCTCATGCGCAGAGGAAGATGTGGAAGTAAAGGTGCATGATATATGCAGTTTCTTCGAACCAGCCCCTGACGACAATAGTGAGGAAGCCCAGATACGTCGTGCGTTCAGAGAGAAATACCACTCATACCTCTTGTTCAACGACACCATCCAGCGTTCCTATGTGGGACCCGACATCAATGGTGACCCTTACTATGATATTGAGACTCTCGGCATCGATTACACAGTAGGTCAGAACAGTTATGCCGGAAATAAGTACACATATATCATCCACACCGAGATGGACGAGAAAAAAGAGGGACTGGAATTCGTGGAGACCTATCTCCTGCCACATATCACTGGCAACCTGCAACCGTTCAGTTGGTTTGTGTGCAAGCAGATAAACTTCACCGACACAGAGGGAAAACCTGCCAGCCATCCTTATGCTGCCGTAGGTCAGCGCTGTGTGGCAGTGAGTACGGGTGTGCTCTCAAAACTCAAGACTGATGCACAGAGAGCAAAGGTGGTGGAGAGTTGCCTCCTGGCAATGCTCGGTCCGATGTTGAAGAACCATGAGCGCGAGTTGAGCAGATTCTATAGCCTCACTACCGCCGGCAACCTCGCCACCATCGGTGCAAGTACCGAGGCAGATGCTACTGCTGTGGCGCGCAGGCATGGCTATATAGGTATAGTACGCTCAACATGGGGCTCATTCCAGACACCATCGCGCGAAACCGACACCAATCAGTTTGCGTCGTATCTGTTGCAGTATGATGATGAATATATGGAGCAGAATTTCGCTGATTATCCGCTAATTCTCCGCCGTTGGTATGTGTTTAAGGAAATCCTCGCCGAAATAGGTTGGGTAAATTAACTAATAAAAGTTTTACTTTTAGGAGTTAAAGGGAGTTAAGGGAAGTTAACGGTCGCCTTGCTCCCTGAGAAGTTAAAGGACAATAGTTTTTATCGCGCATAGAATTGGGTACAAGGGAGAGGCATTCGTCCCTTAACTTCCCTAGCGAAGCGATAACTTCCCATAACTTCTCTTAACTTCCTAAATGAAGTTGAATATTAATATTTACGACTATGATAAAGACTATTCAATTACTGTTAGGTCTTTCACTTACAGCATTCCTGCTTACTGCATGTAGCGAAGACGAAGGCTATACAATGCCGGAGAAGGTAGAACCAACGGCAGTGGGCGTGTGGGTTGACGAACGCGACGGTGCCGAATATGAGTGGGTGCAGTATGGCAACCTGCAATGGATGGCACGCAACTTCCGTTATAACCTCAACGACAAGTCTATGTGTGCCGACTATCGCACTGACGACGAGTGGATCAACGGATGGACCGAAACCCATTCATCGAAAGAACACCTTGTGAAATACGGTTATTATTATTCACTGCAGGGAGCGCTGAAGGCGTGCCCAGAAGGTTGGCGACTCCCTACAGACCAGGAATGGCAGCAGTTGGAGGAGATAATGGGAATGAGTGCAGGTGAAGCATCGGGAAGAGGATGGCGCGGAAATGTGGCATCGAACATGCTCACAACAAGAGACAACCCTACATCGCTGAACCTTCTCCTCGGAGGCTGGTACACATACAACCTGTCGAACTCGTTGAACAACGGCTCCAACTTCAGAGGTTCGTGGGCGTTCTATTGGACAAGCACCCGCGATGCCGATCAGGATGGCGAACTGTATATGTATCGCAAGTTG
>JAZQOD010000051.1:0-1719 GCA_045627685.1 Prevotella sp.
GAGGCACTGTTCTCGAATATTAGTTTTGTTATCAACGAAGGGGACCGTATTGCCCTGATGGGTAAGAATGGTGCGGGAAAATCCACACTTCTGAAAATACTGGCGGGGGTGAGAAAACCAACCCGCGGACAGGTGTCGGCACCAAAAGACACTGTGATAGCATACCTCCCTCAGCACCTGATGACGGAGGACGGACGCACTGTGTTCGAAGAGACAGCACAGGCCTTCGCCCATCTGCACGAGATGGAGGCAGAGATAGAGGCGATGAACAACGAACTCGCCACCCGTACCGACTACGAGAGCGATGACTATATGGCACTCATCGACAAGGTGGCAGCCATGAGCGAGAAGTTCTATGCCATCGACATGACACATTTCGAGGAGGATGTGGAGAAGACACTTCTCGGATTGGGTTTCGAGCGTACCGACTTCAACCGCCAGACATCGGAGTTCTCGGGAGGATGGCGAATGCGTATTGAGTTGGCAAAACTGCTGCTGAAGAATCCTGATGTGCTGCTCCTCGACGAGCCTACCAACCACCTCGACATCGAATCAATAGGATGGTTGGAGGAATTCCTCGTTCAGAACGGCAAAGCGGTGGTGGTGATATCGCACGACAGGAAGTTCGTGGATAACATCACAACAAGAACCATCGAGGTGACGATGGGACGCATATATGATTATAAGGTGCCATACTCACAGTATCTCGAACTGCGAGCAGAGCGTCGTGCACAACAGCAGAAGCAATACGACGAGCAGCAGAAGATGATAGCCGAGACGAAGGAGTTCATAGAGCGATTCAAAGGCACATACTCGAAGACCTTCCAGGTGCAGAGCAAGGTGAAGATGCTGGAGAAGCTGGTATTGGTGGAGGTTGATGAGGAGGACACCTCACGCCTGAGACTGAAGTTCCCCCCTGCCCCACGCTCAGGAGCCTACCCAGTGATGATGGACGGTGTGGGAAAGCGTTTCCCATTGCGTCTTGACCCTACAAAGGAGAAGACGATATTCGAGAACTGCTCACTGACGATAGAACGAGGCGACAAGGTGGCATTCGTTGGTCGTAACGGTGAGGGAAAATCGACACTGGTGAAGTGTATCATGGGAGAGTTGGAGCACGATGGCAGCATTCAGTTGGGACATAATGTGCAGATAGGTTATTTCGCACAGAACCAAGCATCACTGCTGGATGAGAACCTCACGGTGTTCCAGACTATCGATGATGTGGCAAAGGGTGAGATAAGGAAGAAGATTACCGATCTGCTCGGAGCGTTTATGTTTGGTGGTGATGCTTCGACAAAGCCGGTGAAGGTGCTCTCGGGTGGTGAGAGGACACGACTGGCGATATTGAAACTGCTGTTGGAGCCAGTGAACCTGCTTATCCTCGATGAGCCTACCAACCACCTCGACATCAAGACGAAGGATGTGCTGAAGCAGGCATTGCAGGATTTCGATGGTACGCTGATATGCGTTTCTCATGACCGTGATTTCCTCGATGGACTGTGTACAAAGGTGTATGAGTTTGGAAACAAGCGAGTACGCGAGCACCTGTGTGGGGTGTATGAGTTCCTGGAGACGAAGAAAATGGAATCGTTGAGGGAGCTGGAGTAGCCCCCCGGCCCCCAAAGGGGGAGGAGCGATAACGAAGACGAAGACGAAGAGCCCTCCCATATATGGGAGGGAACAGGACAGAAAAGACAGCAAAAGACAGCAAAAGAC
>JAZQOD010000052.1:0-6163 GCA_045627685.1 Prevotella sp.
AAAAATAGAAAAACAACGTTTTGCCTCCACCCTCCACAAATGGTCGTAACTCCCTGTAAATTAACAGGTTATCTTGTGGAGGGACATTTTTCTCCCTCCACACTTCTTACACACTTGTGGAGGTACAGTGGAGGAACGAAAAAGTTCCTCCACAAGCGGAGAGGCTGATAATCAACAAGTTACGCCGGTTTGTGGAGGGTGGAGGGAAAATGATAATTTTGTAAATTTGGTATGAGGCGGTATTCGCTAGTGAATCCCAGATGAAAGTGCCCAAATGAGGTCATGAAAACGGTGGAATGACCACTTGATTTGGGCGGAATGAGGTGTTCATTCCACTGCTTTTGTCTTATGACTCCATAGCTTTATTCTTCATCACAGTTATTCAAACCCTCGTAGCCCATCATTTCCTCGGCTGCCATTTGGTGTTCCTCTTGAGGGAGAACATATCGCGTCATTGAATGATTTTGTAGGAATATGTGATTCAGCGTGTGCGACAGGCTCTCCAGCGTCCGCTCGCGGGTGGGCCTTCTCAGTTCACATTCCCATACTGTTATCGAGTGCCAGCCCATCTTTGCCAGTTTCTTCTGTACCTCGACATCACGTTCTTGGTTCCTCAGAGTCTTACTCACCCAGAACGCCCTCCTCGTATGTGGTATCTTACAACACTCCGAGTTCTCTATATCCCAAATATCACGGACGCTAACACTTCCCGATTGCTGATAGATTTCGCCGTTTTGCTTAACCGGGAAATTGTCACTTTTAACTTTTATCTTTTCGCTTTTCACTTCGAGCAAAGCGAGACCGTGCCCATGCCAGAAGCATCCGTTCACGAATATGCACGTACGGTATTTCCTCAGTACAAGATCGGGTTTTCCCGGCAGTCGGCGGTCGTTCAGCCTATATCGGAAGCCTCTGCTCCACAGAAACTTCCGCACAATCATCTCGGGCTTCGTGTCTTTTCCACGAATCCGCGACATGTTACGACTACGGGCTGTCGTTACCTCAGGCTCTATTTCTATATGAAGCTTGTCCGACATAAACTAATAAATAATAAAGTTCCCGCCCCAAAAGGGGAGGAAGAGGGGGCTCTTTTGTTTTATTCAATTACCGGCAGTTTGATTGGCAGTTTATAAAATTTCTGGTATTCGCTTATAACGCCAATCTTGTCTGAATTCGGCTCTCCATTGCCAAGCAACAGTCTATCCGGGAAATCCATGATGTTTTCAACCCCTTCCTTACTTGGATATATCACCATACAAGGACAGACAAATTCCTCGTCGTGGCAATTCAGGAAATTTCTCCGTATTCTCTTGTGACGGGCATATCCCGATAGTTGCCGGACATTCTCATGGATAACGCCCTCATCCCACCGAGGTATATATTTCGTGTCAATAATCATATGCTCGTCCTTCTTGCTGAAGTCAATGATATTGCCACGTACAGCCTCTTGATATCCAATCAGCGAAGAGTCATAACGCTCGGCAAGCAGAGCATATACATACCTCTCGAACAAGACTGGCATATCAATGATGAACGGTGGGAATTTCTGCAAGCCATCATCACCGTCGCCCACGCATTTGCCTTGTTTCCTGATTATCATCTTTGCCAGAGGCATTGCCTCGCGGTAGTCTTTGAACATTGGGTTCAAATGGATTCTCGACAAGTCCTGGATGCTAATCTCGGAACTTACATTTTCGAATGCCGGCATACATTCGTTGTACATATTGACCAACGGTTGGAAATGCATCCCCAAAGCCTGGCTCTGTCGTGTAATCATTCCGCGGCAATACGACAGTGCTGCCTTCAGAATTCTGTTCTCCAGACAGTCGATTTCGTATTCCTGAAACCGGCAGTCAACAGAATCTTTCCTGCCCTGTGCAAATCCATGTTTTATATATTGGCTGAAAAGAATCTTACCCTTGATCTTCGATGTCAGTCGCTCCTCATGTGTCACATAACCGCTCTTCAAACCCTTCTTCACTATTCGCTTCACTACATTCATGAAGTAAACAATCAGCAAAGGTTCGAGTTGAAAATCATGGGAATCAATCTCAATAGGTTTGTCCTCGGTACGGATGTAAAACAGTTTGTCCAGATCTTTGTTCACTTTCTCGCAGGCGAAACACCTCATGAACATCGTCTGGAAATCCAGTCCGCTAATCTTCGGACGCACCACAATAGCCTTGCTATGCCTTTTGTCAATCCAGTCGGCACCAACATAATAGGACATGAAAAACTCGTCCTGACGGAAATCATAGTCCATTCCCATCAGTCGAATATCCCTCAGGCATTGAGTCTTCTCAACACCTCTCATCTGGTCCATCAGAAGTTTTCTCAGCTTCTCATCATCCACATGGAATATCTCATGTTCCCTGAACGACAGCATCCTTTTTCTGCGTAATAATCAGCCTCGCTTATTGAATATTCTTTCCAAGACTATCGATAGCCTCTTTGACGCCACCAAGTTCCACCAGAATGCCATCCCGCAAGTATTCCCTGAGGAGAGGACGAATCTTGTAATCCAGATTCATCTTGTAGTCATCCTCCGTAGGAGCCAGAAAGTAGCTATGGCCAATCATCACGTCCACAAGCTCGAAATCATCAGAAAGGTTGTTCTTGATGATATTCTTTACCTCATTATATAAAGCATACTGCTTGTTTCTCAATTCACCCTTGTCGTGGTAGAATTCATTGATAACAAACGGATCCGACTCCAATGTCATAAATGCAAATCGTCTGCGTATAGCATAGTCGATATAGCCAAGACTTCTGTCGGCAGTATTCATAGTACCAATGATATAAAGATTGTCAGGAACACCAAACTCCTCGCCTGAGTAAGGCAGAGTAACCTTGAACTCATCCTCATTACCCATGCGCTTGCTTTTTTCGAGCAGGGTGATCAACTCGCCCAAAACCTTTGAAATATTTGCACGGTTTATCTCGTCGATTATCAAGACAAAATAAGGCGACTTATATCTATTCCTTATAAACGAAATGAAATCTCTAAAATAATTTTTGTGGGCAGGCTTATCATATTCTCCCTCTGTGTATTTCTTTAAATTCTCTTTGGTTAATGAGAAATTTGTTTCTTTTAATACGGAAATATTTCCATTTGTATTGACTTTTACATTAAAATATTCTCCATTACCAGTTGGGGGAATCTCTACTTCTCTCCCTTTATACTCTGATACGAATTGGTTATATTGATATTCAAAATTATTAGCGTCGCTAGCCTTTTTGCAGATCTTTTTGAAAATTCCTGGTTGAAGCGTGAATTTTACTTCGCCATTTTTTGAATTTGTATCAGGTTTCAATCCTTCAACAAACTCCTCGTAATCCAGACTTTGATGGAATGTAGTAAACGCGATTCTACCTTCCTTCTGCAGACGCAGATATTCCTCTTTTAGTTCTTTCCTTGTAGCAGGAATCTCGCCGTTGCACAGATATACCGCCAGTTCCGTAGTGACATACGTCTTACCACATCCCGGTGCTCCCTGCAAGATTATCTGGCCGTTGTTATCAAGCAGTTTCTTTGCGTCCTTGACAAAGTTACTAACCATACCTTTTTTCATATTATCTTTAACTAAACTGTTATTCCATCCCAGTTTCTCTATAGCCTTTACAAGCTCATCACGCAGAGTCCATTCGAATCGTCCGTCAGGCAGTGTCCTTCCAAACTTCACTGGTATATGCCAATAACGTTCTGTTCCATCATCTTCAACAATGCGGAAGCGATTAAGCGACTCCCTTACAGCCTCGCCCAAACGCCTGATCTGCTGGTTGTAGAAATTCTTCGTCTGCCCATATTTCTCTGCCAGTTGCGAACAGGTGGATTTATGCTCTGGCTCTTTGTAAAAAGCAATCAAGGCCTCTTTGCAGTTTTCCGAAGTAATATCCTTGTTGCTCAGCAGTTCTTTCCATTCCTCTACAGTTATATCTAGTTCACAACTGTAACAGTTCTTGGGATTTTCAACGATATGTATTTCCTTCATAACATAATTATTGCTTTGCAATTACAAAAGTATAACAAATGTTTGAAACTACCAAATATAGTGGTTAAAAACGAAAACGAAGACGAAGACTAGTAACTATAATTTTCACTCTTCACTTAAAAAGTGGCCCTGGAGGACTTCCAATATCGTAAAAACATGTGGCGAGTCGTAAATTTTACGAAATTATTAATGGATTTTATACGGATTCGGGAAAAGTTGAGTAACTTTGCGATACCATTGCAAAAGCAATGACCGCCTCACCCCTGGGGAGGAAGTAAAAAAACGAAGATAAAAAGACTACTTATATGAAAAAATCAATGAAATGGGCTGCTGTCATGGCAGTGGCTGTGTGCGCAGGACTGACTTCCTGCAAAAACAAAACGGTAGAGTATGTCACTCCAGATGAGTGCTACAAAATGGTGGAACTGCAGAAAAATACTGCTGTGGTGAAATGGAATCCTGAAGACTATGACTTCGAGGAGGGTAATACCTTCTGCATTGAACGATTTGAGGATTTGGTGAAAGCAAAAGCTAGCGATAACGAAAGCGATAGCGATAGCAACGATGTTGCGGCGGGTGGTTGCAGCAGTTGGCGTAACGGCCAGTATCATGGTCGTAACCTGGACTGGAACCAGATGGATTTCGCTTGTCTGGTGATTCAGATGCCGAAGGGTGGTAATGTGAAGCATGCGAGCGTGGCTCTGCTCAATGGTAACACGATTGCTACTCAGGAGTTCCTGAAGAATGGCGTGATAGAGGATAAATATAAGAAGGTGCTGCCTTGCAGCGTGGTGGATGGTATCAACGACGCTGGCGTGGCTGTGAACATCAATATCGTGACTCACACTCCTGGCGATAAGTTCGTGGGCAAGGAGGGCGACTTGTCGTGCCTCTGCGTGGTGCGCTATGTGCTGGACAACGCTGGTAGTGTGAAGGAGGCTATCGAACTGCTGAAGGGCAGAAAGGTTTGTCAGAGCATCGTAGAACTGGTGGGCGACGAGACTCACTATATGATCTCAGATAAGGATATGACTGCCGTAGTGGAGTTCGACAATGGTGAGATGGTGGTGACAGAGTTCAACAAGGGCTCTGACGGTTTCTACTCAGAGAAGGGTACTCCGGCTATCATGACCAACCTCTACGACTTCGCCATCGAGCGTTATGGTATCGACACTGACGAGTTCTACGAGCATCACCCTCTGTCGATGGGTGTGGAGCGTTGGAAGACCATCGAGGAGCAGTATGCAAAGGCTGCGAACTCAGTGATGGACAACGGCGTGATTGCTCAGTCGGTGTGGTATTTCAAGAACTTCATGACAGAGAAGACTCCTTGGCTCTCAGAGAATGCTGTGCCTACTGCCTATGGTAAGGATGCCGAGGGATGGTATTTCATGAAGGACGGCGAGCGTGTGGCGCGCGACAACTTCAAGGCTGTGGAGACTGGTTTCTGGAACGGTTATATGTCGGGATACTGGACAAAGTACGCCGAGACTTACGGCAAGATGGAGGATCCGCATGTGAAGGGTAATACCTATTGGGAGACTTCACACAGCGTGGTGTATGACCTCGATGAGAAAGTGGGATACCTCTGGCCATTCGAGAACTTCTACTCAGAAGACCAGGAGCCGATTGTTATCGGCATAGCCGAAGACAATTGATAATTAGGCGAAACCGAGCGGATAATTAAACGGCAAATAAAAAGGACATCAAAACTGATGTCCTTTTCGTTATTAAAAGCGGATGGTTACCGCTTTGCCATTATATTTGATTCTTGTGTGCTTGGTGGTGCCGACTACATTAACAATGAATGTGCGGCTCTTCAACATGCCTTGGAAACTGCCTTGGCGTGCTCCTATGGTGAGAGTGCGGGTGGCATCGTTCCAGTGCATAGGGATTTCGGTGCGCTTGCCCTGCTCGTAGTTGTAGCCATCGCCTTCGTCCTCGTAGAGGGTGAAATCGCCATCGGCTCCTGGATAGATGGTGACAGGGAGATTGTCCCAGCGTCGCTCAGCAGTGTACTGCACATCTGGTCCTACTGGCATGATGCTTCCGGCACGAACATAGACCGGTATCTCGTCGATAGCAACAGTGCGGTTTACGACAGTTCCTCCGGCATGACGCTCAGAGGTGGCGTAGTCGTACCAGTCGCAGCCTTTAGGGAGATAAACCAT
>JAZQOD010000053.1:0-9611 GCA_045627685.1 Prevotella sp.
GTGGGTGCCATGATCGACTCGCGTACTATCCTCGACCGTCCTGGTGCCAACCAACTCGTGGGTCGTGGTGACTTGCTGTTCCTCAATGGCGGTGAACCGGTACGTGTGCAGTGTGCTTTTGTTGATACTCCTGAGATTGAGCGTATCAATGAACATATCTCAAACCAGTGCGGTCCTGTCGAACCAATGGAGTTGCCAGAACCAACAAGTCCTGACGGTGGTGGTGCTGCAGGTGGTGGTGGCGGTGGTGCCATCTCCGACCTCGACCCTTATTTCGAGGAGGCTGCCCATGCTATCGTGATATCACAGCAGGGTTCTACCTCGATGATTCAGCGTCGTTTCTCTATCGGCTACAACCGTGCCGGTCGCTTGATGGATCAACTTGAAGAGGCGGGCATCGTCGGTCCGGCAATGGGTTCAAAACCTCGCGATGTGCTCATCACCGACGAAAACTCACTCAATAATTTACTTTTGAAGATTAAAGGCGTCCAATAAATAGAAATCGGAAAATCGAAAAATCGATGATTCGAGAAAAATTCTTGTTAATAACAAAAAAAGAAAAAACTATGAAAAGAATATTTCTCTTTGCCTTGATGTCAATACTGACTATGGGCATTTCGGCTGCCGATAACATGACTGCACGCAAGGTGCTCGACAAGACTGCAGCAGTGGTAGGAAAGAAGAGCGGTGCCCAGGCACAGTTTCATATTGCCAACGCTAAGTTGGGCAACGCCTCGGGCACTATCGCCATCAAAGGCAACAAGTTCAATGCGCGCACTGCTGATGCTACTGTGTGGTTCAACGGCAAGACCCAGTGGACATATATGAAGAAAACCGACGAGGTGAATGTCACTACTCCTACTCAGGCACAGCAGACACAGATGAACCCGCTGACATTTATTAATATGTATAAGAGCGGCTACAAACTGTCAATGAAGACCGTCGAGGGTAAGTACGAGGTGCGCATGGTGGCAGAGAACAAGTCGCGCAGCGTACAGGAGATGTTTATCGTGGTGAACCCAAAGACCTTCGTGCCTACTCAGGTGCGTATGCGTCAAAAGGATTCTTGGACAACAATCAACATCAGCAATTTCAAGGCAACCCCTCAGTCGGATGCCATCTTCACATTCAACAAGAAGGACTTCCCTTCGGCTGAAATCGTAGACCTCAGATAAACCTATGAACAAGCGAGAACTATTCAAGGCGTTGCGTCAACATCGTAAATTATCGGAGCAGCGCACATTCGACTTCGAGAAGAACAAAGCGGCAAAGTACATCATGTACTTCGTCACTGCTCTCATGATGATATATCTTCTTATGTTCGCAGTGTCATTCGCACTCATTGCCAACACCCTCAGAACGATGTCATCAATAGAGTTCATCTGCAGTCTGGCACCGATGATTATCGTTGTCGATTTCTTTGTACGCTTCATGGGCCAGCAGACTCCATCGCAGATAATCAAACCGTATGTGCTGCTTCCTATTCCTAAGTACACCTGTATCGACTTCTTCCTCACTGGACAGATGCTCAACTCATCCAACCTCATCTGGTTTGTGATGCTCGTGCCATACTGCCTCATGTCAGTACTCTTCTCCTACGGATTCTGGTCGTGCATAGGTCTGTTGCTTTTCTTCTGGCTCCTCGAACTGTGCATCAGCCAGTTCTATCTCATCGTACGCACCCTCATCACCGACACCATGCTCTGGTGGATAATGCCCGTGATGGTGGCACTCATCGGTGTGATGCCTTGCATACAGTGGGAGAACCTCCACCTCATCATATCGAGTCCATCACTGATGTTCGACTTCGACAAATTGGTTGATTTCTACGCCAACTTCGGTACTGGCATCGAAGAGGGACATCTCTGGCCTTACCTCGTGTTGTTGGCATTGCTCACAGTGCTGTTCTTCATCAACCGTAAGTTGCAGTATTCTCATGTTATGAAAGAGGTGTCGCGTGTGGAACAAATCACCACCATCAAGAACCCATCGGAGATGAAGTTCCTCAACCGTTTCGGTGAACTGGGCTTGTTCCTTGGTCTTGAGATTCGCACCAGCATGCGCAACAAGAACCCACGCAAGGCAATGATATCGGCTATAGTGCTCACAGTGATGTTCTCACTCATCATCATCTTCACCGATGTCTATGACAGCATGTACATGGCAAACTTCTGGTGTGTCTATTGCTATGCTATCTTCAGCATCATGACTCTCGTGAAGATCATGGCCAACGAGGGTAACTATATCGATGGACTGATGGTGCGCAAGGAGAATATCCTTCAAATACTCAAAGCGAAATATATCTTCAACTGCCTCATTCTCATCCTGCCGTTCATACTGATGCTGCCTCAGGTGTTCTCTGGCAAGTGGTCATTCCTCATGGTTGCGTCATTGGGCGTGTTCACTGCGGGATTCCAGTTGTTCTTGCTGTTCCAGTTGGCAGTCACCAACAAGCAGTCACAGCCTCTCAACACTAAGTTCGTATCGAAGAACGGTATCGAGAATTCCAAGTGGCAGTTCATAATCGAGATGATATGTATGTTCGTGCCGGTGGTTGCAGTGAGCCTCCTCAACATCACACTGGGCAACATCTGGGGATATGTCATCATGTTACTCATCGGTGTGGTGTTCATCGCCACCAGCAACATCTGGCTGCGCAACATCTACAACCGTTTCATGAAGCGCCGCTACCTCAACATGGAAGGCTTCCGCGCAAGTAGATAAAAATCCAAAAACATATACAACAATGAAAAGACTACTTTCCTGTACTATTCTTGCATTAGCCTCGTTAGCGGCTTCTGCACAGGTTTCGTACATCACCCGACCAGATGTCGCGGTGTTCCAACCTGCCAACTATGATGCTCAGCAGCATCAACCGTCTCCAATCTTCCTCAGCGAACTGAACCCTCAGGGCTCTGTTCCTGCATCGTGGAACCTCCGTCCTGTCTTCAAGGAGCAGGGTGGCAAGACTATCGTCGAGTTCAATGTGGGCGATGCAGACCTCTACGGTACTGGTGAGGTGTGGGGACCACTACGCCGTAACGGCGATAAGAACATCTACTGGAACCGCGACAACGGTGCCTATGGTGCTCATGCCGGCAAGATGCTCTATCAGACTCACCCATGGGTGCTCGGTCTGCGTAAGGACGGTACTGCGTTCGGTATCATCTACGACAACACATGGCGCTCAGAACTGCAGTGCGATTCAAAGATCACATACCTGAGCGATGGTCCAGCATGCCGCGTGGTTGTCATCGAGAAAGACTCTCCTGAGGAGGTGATAAAAGAACTGTCTGCTCTCTCGGGCACTATGGAGATGCCTCCATTGTGGTCGCTGGGCTATCAGCAGTGCCGCTTCTCTTATTTCCCTGACACTCGTGTCAAGGAGGTGGCTGACGAGTTCCGCAACCGTCAGATTCCTTGCGATGTAATCTGGATGGATATCCATTACATGGACGAATATCGCATCTTCACCTTCCACCCAGAGCGCTTCCCTGATCCTAAGGGCCTCAACGACTATCTGCACTCAAAGAACCTGAAGTCGGTTTACATGATCGACCCTGGTGTGAAAGTTGATCCAAACTACTTCGTTGACCAGCAGGGTGTCAAGGGCGACTATTTCGTTCGCACTGCCAACGACGAACTGTTCGAGGGTAACGTATGGCCTGGTGCTTGCCATTTCCCAGACTTCACCCGTCCAGATGTGCAGAACTGGTGGTCAACACTCTACAAGGACTTCATGGCACAGGGTGTCGATGGTGTATGGAACGATATGAACGAGCCAGCAGTATTCGGCGGTGGTCCTGAGATGACAATGCCTGATGACAATGTTCACCTCGGTAGCACTCCTTTCTCTAAGGGCAATCATGTGCGCTATCACAATGTCTTCGGATATAACATGGTGAAGGGTTCACGCGCTGGTATCCTCGCTGCCAACCCAGACAAGCGTCCTTTCGTACTCTCTCGTTCAAACTTCCTCGGTGGTCAGCGCTTCGCTGCCACATGGACTGGCGATAACTTCTCCAACCCAGAGCAGATGAAGGGCTCTATCGCGATGACACTCAACATGGGTCTTTCTGGTCAGGCTTTCAACGGTCCTGACATCGGTGGATTCCTCGGTGACTGCAACCCTGAACTCCTCGCTCAGTGGACAGCGATGGGTATCTATTTCCCATTCACCCGCAACCACAGTTGCGATGGCACTGTCGATCAGGAGCCTTGGGCTATGGGCGCAGAGGTGGAGAACGTGTGCCGCACAGCCATCAACCGCCGCTATCAACTCTTACCTTATATATATACTTTGTTCCGTGAGGCTTCTACCGCAGGTCTTCCTGTCATGCGCCCTGCATTCTGGGCTGACACCAAGGACCTCGCTCTCCGTGCCGAGCAGCATACATACCTCCTGGGTAACGATTTGATGATCATCCCTCGTTTTGCTGATGACGCGAAGATTCCTCAGGGCGACTGGGACATTATCCCATTCGAGGGTGTCACAAAGAAGGGTAAGATGGTCGATGACGGCTATCAGGCTTTCGTGGCATTGCGCAGCGGTGCTATCGTACCAATGACAAACGTCTTCCAGAACACCGTAGAGTATAATACCGACTCACTCACACTGCTCGTCAACCCAGATGCTGAGGGCTATGCAGAAGGTCGCCTCTACGAGGATGCCGGCGATGGATATGGCTACAAGCATGGTGACTTTGCCGAGTACCGTTTCTCTGCAGAGGAGGTGAACGGAAAACTCACCGTCAAGATGGTGCAGGTTGCTGGTAACCGTCAGCATGAGGGCAGAAAGATCCGCCTGGCAGTTGTTGCCGATGGAAAGATCACCTACTCTCCTTGGACTGATGCTGTAGAGCAGCCAGTGATGGGTCCAGAGCGTAACGCTGTGGTAGTATCGATGAAGGCTGTAAAGGACAAGAGCAATACACTTGACCTCAGCACATTGAAGTTCCGTCCAATGGCTAACGACTACAAGCCAATCACCGCCGAGGACGCAGCAAAGAGCCAGCAGGTGCAGACGAAGTAAGGGGACCCTCTCCGCCCCATGAAGGGGCACCTCCCCCATGATGGGGAGGACTTTTATTTGTAGTAGTTCAGATGGAGATATTCTCCTATATATAAATAAGGTGTCATCATTACGATGGCACCTTATTATATTTATATTGTACGAAGCATTTTAAAGGCCTCCCCATTATGGGGGAGGTGCCCGCAAAGCGGGCGGAGAGGGTCACAATTGCTTATACACATGCTGTATTCTCCAGAATGCGGTGATGTTCGCAAGCACTGCTATCAATGCTACTGCTACGCATACTGGGATACCACTGCCGGTGAAGCCGGCGATGATGGCACCTAAGCAGAGCACTACCACGCGCTCCGGACGCTGCATCAGTCCCACCTTACACTCCAAGCCGAGACCTTCGGCACGGGCTCTAACATAACTTACCATCACACTGCCTATCATAGCTGCAAGGGTGACGATGCCCCATACGGTGTTGTCCAAGCCCCAGGTGGTGCCATCAAGGGCAAAATAGAATCCTACCAAACCGCCAAGCGACACGAGTTCTGAATAGCGGTCAAGGGTTGAATCCCAGAAGGCTCCGAAGGTCGATGACATGTTACCAAGACGAGCCAGACGGCCGTCCATCATATCGAAGATACTCGAAGCGATGAGCACCCAACCGCCATAACCTATCCATGAATACTGACCGTCGGTGAGGTTAGCTGCATAGATGAACATTCCCGCAGCAACCATGTTTCCGAGGAATCCCACGAAAGTAACGAGGTTCGGGGTGATGCCTACCTTTATCATACCCATGATGAGCGGGTTGATGAGATAGTAGATGATTTTCTGAATAATGTCTCTGTAGTTCATAATTCTTTATTTTTTGTTTCCTATTTTCATTAACAACAATCCGACGCCCAACCAGAACATCTCTCTCACGCGGCATATCAGCGACACGAAGATACCGATGGAGTTGGTCATTCCCATCTGCGCTGTTGACATCGCGAAACCACCCTCTCTGCCACCCAACTGCAATGGGAAGAAGAACAGCAGGTTGGCAAACAGCGATGTGAAGGCGAGGATGAGGAAGGCATAGATGAATGTTATCACCCCTCCGTCGCCACCGGTGTCGAACAGACGCAGCACGAAATAAATCTCGAACGCCTGCAACATTCGTCCCGTGTATTCCAGTGCGAGGGCTGTATAGAACTGTCTCTTGCCTTGGTCGTGCAACTGCGATATCTGACTGTCAATCTTCCTCAGGTTGTCGGCATTCCTTTCAGTGAAACCCCTACCCCATTTCCTCAGTCCCGGGATACGGCTCACCATATTGCACAGTTTCACCACCATGCCGTTCTCGTAGCCTTTCACGAAGAGATAGATACCCAGTGCGCAGAACACGCTCATCAGCACCAGTATAACCGCCATTCCCGGTCCCATCGACAGGTTTCCTATGGCGGCAAGCACCAGATAGGTCACGATGGCAGTCACCCAGTACCAGAAATGCGAGAAGATATGCATCATCGAGAACAGCACCACCGACGATGTGGCACGCTGCACCCCGATGCGCGGAGTCAGTTCCATTATCTTGTACGGCTCACCGCCGAGCAGTCCCACAGGAGTGGCGTAGTTCAGCGCAAAGCCCGTAATTGTCAGTTTGTAGAGATACCAGAACCCCACATTCTCCTTGCCCGATCCCGAGATGATAACCCTCCACGACAAGGCGTTCATTGCATAGAGGAAAGCCCAGAGCACGAGGATTGCCACGAGCCAATAACCCGCTTTCGTGATGCTCGTCCACAGTTCGGCAAAACTCACATCGAAGGTGAAGCACATCACCACGATGGCAACGAGTCCCGCAACAAAGAAGATATTACGGATTCTGTTGTTCATCCCTTCTTATCAGATGGTCTTTCACAAATTTCACAATCAGTTTGTTACGAGCCTTCGCACGGTCCGACAGCAGTTTCTTCTTGCCGAACACGAATGTCAGTTGCATCAGATAGTTCCAGCCCACAGCCACGAGGAGCGAGGTCAGCATCATCGCATAATATGCCTTCATACCCACTATCTCCTTGAAGAACCAAGTACCGCTGGTGTTCAGCAAGATACTACCAATCCATATCACGAGGTATCGCCATGCCACCGACTTCTTCGAACGGTCGTTGTCGCCGAATGCCCACTTATAGTTGATGATGCAGTTCACCACACCACCCGTCACAGCACCAATGAATGTAGCATGCAGATATCCGATGGCAAGGATCTTATCCACAAACACACGCATCATGTAGTCAGCGAATGTAGCCACACCCGCTGCCCCCTGTGCTTTGAGGAAAGTCGTTATCTCGCGTCCAATATTTGCCATCAGAGAAGAGGAAGTACTGCGTATCGCACCACTATTATTACAATCAAACTATAAATGCCAGCCAGGATATCATCAGCCATCACCCAGAACCCACCATGACGGCGGTCGAGGCTACGGATGCCCAGCGGTTTCAGTATGTCGAAGAAACGGAACAGCACGAAAGCCGCGAGAGCATAGAGCAGAGTCTCTGTCGAGATGCCACACCATCCTTCTCCCATGGTGAACGGACATACGAGCAGAGGAATCCACACGCCAATCATCTCGTCAATCACCACACGCGAAGGGTCCTCGCCCCATACAGGTTCCAGTTGATCCGTAGTCCATGTACCCGCTATTGTCGCCAGTACGGCTGCTGCTAATGTCATCCAGAACAGCCCTGTTGCCGACACGAAACACCCAGCAATGAGCCACATCACTGTTGCCACGAAAGCCCCAGCAGTCCCTGGTCCCCAAGGCCAGAATCCGCTACCAAAACCTGTTGCCACGAAGGCGCACCATTTCTCTTTTGTTGTCATACCAACTGCAAATATACTCCAAATTACCGAAACTGCAAAAGAAAAAACTAAGTTTTTTTGTTCACCGTCCAAATCCCGCGGTTGTATCTCCTCCATATATACCCCCACGAAGAAAGAAAAGCCCCCAAAAAAAGGAGTCGAGCCTTGTGGTCTCGGATACGATCGTCATCGTACGAAGTATTCACCTCTTGGAGATATTGTAAAGAGTATAATTTTTAATCTGCCTTCAAAATTAAAACATCCCCGCAACAACAGCAAATAATCCCGCCCGAAATATAAGTAAAATCATAAATCTCGCCTGTAAAAGTGTAAATTTGCTGCTATTTACCTTTTTACCACCACAATTTACGATATAGGCAGCGATAAATTTTGAAATTAGATTTTTGAAATATACCTTTGCACATACATTTTCGATGACGGCGATATTATATCCCACAAAACATGGCTGAAACCTAATCTTGCAACTCGATAAAAATATATGAAACGAATCCTTATATCCGTATTTCTTCTTCTGTGTTTGTACTTTTCACCAAACATAGAAGCACAGAATTACACTAATCTTTCACCCCTTACTCTCCTCAATCGCTCAGTGCTCGACAAGAGTCGTAGAGCCATTGAGCGCGATGATGTCTCCACGAGAGATGCCCTGAACAGACTGGTTCGCGATGCTGATGAACTGATACAGAAACCTATTCCTGCATTCACACTTGGCGACACCAAAATGCTGCAAACGGTGTGTAACGAGGTGAGAACGCTTGGCGAGGCTTATTATCTCACCCGTCAGGAGAAATATGCCAGCAGAGTATACGACTATATCCGTCCATGGATGATTAATTCTACCACACGCCTTTCGCCACAACTGCCCGCATCGACCGATTTCGTGGCAATAAGCAATATCATCGATATGCTCGACGGCTATCTGCTCACCGAAGGTTCAAAGGCATGGAATAGCGCTGATGATGAAGCCGTAAAACAATGGTGTGATGCTTTGCTGCAATGGCTCAAGAGCGATGAGATGATGGCAAAGATGAAGCAGATGGACGACTATCAGGGTATGGGATATGATATGCTCCTCACTTTTGCGAAGACATTCTTTGAAAGAGAATGGGTACACGAGTTGAAGGTGTATGTTGATGGCACAACAAAGGCTCGTTTTGACAGGATTCTTGCGGCAGATGGAACAATGAAGATTGGCGTAAACAACAGTCTTCTGGAAGAAACAGAGCACCTCGCGACACTCGTGAGAATGGCTCTCGTGGCAGAGAAAGCTGGTTCGAACTTGTGGCTGTATGAGACTAAGAACGGTGGTAGCATACGCAAGTCGATAGAGTGGATGGGCAAGCAACTGCTTGGTAACAAGGCATGGGTGAAGAGCGATGACGCCAAGAGTATTGCCCGCAACTACACCTATATACTGCTCAATGCAGCCTGTCCTCTCACAAGCAAGAAACTCTATGAGGAGCGCATGAACGCCCTCGCCTCAATGGTGAAAGGCAAAGAAGATATACACACTCTGTCAAATCAGTTGACTACACCTATTATATATGGTACACTCTTGAGTGATGAGGATTTCTTCGATACTATCAACCTCGACTATCCGGGATTGGAAATGGTGAAGGCTGATGTGTCTTCGGGTAATATCAGTAATGCAAAGACCGACTTTGTGGCTTATCTGCGCCATCGTGAGTATCGTTTTGATTGGCACAATGCCGACAACAGCAGG
>JAZQOD010000054.1:0-13036 GCA_045627685.1 Prevotella sp.
AAATTCGAGGGAGAGCGGGGGAGCCTCGATCATATATTTGCCAGCGAAGGCCTGCTGGAGAATGTTGTTGGCTGCTCCGCTCCAGACAGAGAATTCCTATTGGAGAAAGACACCACCGACAATGGAGTGAGACCACGCCGAAACTTTGTTGGACCGGTTTGGGTGGATGGCTTTTCCGACCATCTTCCACTTGTGATGCCCCTTCGTTTCAAACTTCCTTGATATCCTCCCCAGCCTTCGCTTCAAAGGAGAGGAACCATGAAAGCAGTGTTATTTTTTTAAATATTTTAAAAATCTTGGGTTGATTGGTGGATTTCTCATGAAAATTCACTAATTTTGCAGATTGTATGAGAAGATGGAGGAGGGAGGAATGAAGTTTGAAAAGAAAATAATAAAAAAAGGATAAAAGAATATGTTTGAAAATTTAAGTGACAGACTCGAACGCTCGTTTAAGATTCTGAAGGGTGAGGGTAAAATCACCGAAATCAATGTAGCAGAAACTCTTAAGGATGTGCGTCGTGCTCTGCTTGATGCCGATGTAAACTACAAGGTTGCAAAGACCTTCACCGATAATGTAAAGCAGAAGGCTCTGGGTATGAATGTGCTCACAGCCGTAAAGCCTGGCCAGTTGATGGTGAAGCTCGTTCACGACGAGATGGCCGAACTGATGGGTGGTGAGGCTGCAGAACTCAACCTCGAAGGTCGCCCAACAGTCATTATGATGGCTGGTTTGAACGGTGCCGGTAAGACAACTATGTCAGGTAAACTTGCCAAGTTCCTGAAGGAGAAGAAGCATAAGAAACCACTCTTGGCAGCCTGCGATACATTCCGTCCTGCTGCTATGGAGCAGTTGCGTGTTCTGGCAGAGCAGGTAGAGGTGCCAATCTGGCTTGAGGAAGGTGCGAAAGACCCA
This sequence comes from Prevotella sp., assembly GCA_045627685.1. Taxonomy (GTDB): domain Bacteria; phylum Bacteroidota; class Bacteroidia; order Bacteroidales; family Bacteroidaceae; genus Prevotella. The sequence continues at coordinate 914 of JAZQOD010000054.1, forward strand.
GTACAGGTGGCTCTCAACGCTATTCAGGAAGCAAAGTCGAAGTCATACGATGTAGTAATTGTCGATACAGCCGGTCGCCAGTCTATCGATGAGGAACTGATGCAGCAGGCAAAGGATATCAAGTCGGCAATCAATCCTAACGAGACTCTCCTGGTTGTTGATGCCATGACGGGTCAGGATGCTGTTACCACAGCAAAGACCTTCAACGAGATGCTCGAGATTGACGGTGTTATCCTCACCAAGTTGGATGGTGATACCCGTGGTGGTGCTGCACTCTCAATCCGCACTGTTGTGTCAAAGCCAATCAAGTTCATCGGTATCAGTGAGAAGATGGACGGTCTTGATGTGTTCCATCCATCGCGTATGGCTGACCGAATCCTCGGTATGGGTGATGTCATCTCACTCGTAGAGCGTGCTCAGCAGCAGTATGATGAGGAAGAGGCTCGCCGTCTGCAGAAGAAGATCATGAAGAACAAGTTCGACTTTGATGACTTCATGAACCAGATTCAGCAGATCAAGAAGATGGGTAATATCAAGGATCTCGCTTCAATGATTCCGGGTGTTGGCAAGGCAATCCGCGATGTTGACATCGACGATGATGCATTCAAGGGCATCGAGGCAATCATCAACTCAATGACTCCAAAGGAGCGCTCAAATCCAGATATTCTGATGAGTGGTCGTACAGCACAGAGCCGTAAGCAGCGTATTGCTCGTGGTTCAGGTCAGAAGATTGAGGATGTGAGCCGCCTGATGAAGCAGTTTGACCAGACTCGCAAGATGATGAAGATGGTGAGCGGTGCCAATATGAAGAATATGATGGCTATGGCAAACCGTATGAAAGGCGGAAAGCCATTTTAAACTGTAACGAAAAAACTGCTCGAATTGGTAGGGCAGAATAATGGTTGAGGTTACGGTTACGGGTTACGCTAAAGAAAAATAATAATATGCAGTTAATAGACGGAAAAGCAACTGCTGCTGCTATCAAGGCGCAGATTGCAGAACAGGTGAAAGAAATCGTTGCAAATGGTGGTAAGCAGCCACATCTTGCAGCAGTGCTTGTAGGCCACGATGGTGGTAGCGAGACTTATGTAAAGAATAAGGTTCTTGCGTGTGAGGCTTGTGGATTCAAGTCAACACTCATACGTTATGAGGACGACATCACAGAGGAGGAACTCCTTGCGTGTGTTGACAAACTCAATAACGACCCTGATGTTGATGGATTCATTGTTCAGTTGCCATTGCCAAAGCATATCGACGAGCAGAAGGTGACCGAGGCTATCGACTACCGCAAGGATGTTGATGGATTCCACCCAGTGAATGTGGGTAGGATGTCAATCGGTCTGCCATGTTTCATCTCAGCAACACCGCTCGGCATCATGACATTGCTGAAGCACTATAACATCGAGACATCGGGCAAGAAGTGTGTTGTCATTGGTCGTTCCAACATCGTTGGCAAACCAATGGCGCAACTCATGATGCAGAAGGAATATGGCGATGCCACAGTGACAGTGCTCCATTCACACTCTAAGAACATCAAAGAGGAATGCCTCGCAGCAGATATCATCATTGCTGCCATTGGTCGTCCGGGCTTTGTGACAGCCGATATGGTGAAGGAAGGTGCTGTGGTTATCGATGTCGGTACAACACGTGTGCCTGATGCAACCCGTCCAAAGGGTTTCCGCCTGTCTGGCGATGTTGACTTCGAGAATGTTGCTCCAAAGTGCTCATATATCACTCCAGTGCCAGGCGGTGTAGGTCCGATGACCATCTGCTCACTTATGATGAACACCCTGAAGGCTGGCAGCAAGAAGTAAAACGGTCGCTATGGCTACAAAAAAAGAGCAAGCCCACGAGTTATATATTCAGGGAAATGGGTATAGAAAGAAGGGGAACTATCATGAAGCCCTGAACTGCTACACCGAAGCAATCGCCCTGGATGGAGACTCACCGGCTGTGATAGCCAAGCAGATGCTCGAAGAACAGTTTGATTTCTATTATAAAGATCTGTACAATCCGTAGAATAAGAAAATGAAATTTATTGGTGCTATTGTAGTTGATACAAATCGCTGTAAAGGTTGCAACCTCTGTGCTGTGGCTTGTGCTAAGAATGTCATTGCACTCTCGGCAAAGGTGAACCAGTTCGGTTATAACTATGCCGAGGTGGTGAAGGCTGACGACTGTATTGGTTGTGCTTCCTGTGGCATTGTCTGCCCGGACGCATGTATTACAGTATATAAAAAAGAGGTATAAGGCTAAAAAGGTACAAAAGTAAAGAATAAAAATATATCATGGCAGAAAATGAAGTTTTGCTGATGAAGGGTAACGAAGCCATTGCTCATGCAGCCATCCGTTGTGGTTGCGATGGTTATTTCGCTTATCCTATCACACCCCAGACAGAGATTGTTGAGACTATCGCTGCGATGAAACCTTGGGAAACCACAGGTATGATATCTGTTCAGGCAGAGAGCGAGGTGTCTGCAATCAATATGCTCTATGGTGGTGCAGGAGCAGGCAAGAAGGTGTTCACATCATCGTCGAGCATTGGTATTGCCCTCATGCAGGAAGGAATATCGTATATGGCAGGAGCAGAATTGCCTGCTGTCATAGTGAATGTCATGCGAGGTGGTCCTGGTCTTGGAACCATCCAGCCATCACAGGGCGACTATTTCCAGGCTACCCGTGGTGGTGGCAACGGCGACTACAACAATATCGTGCTCTGTCCTAACTCTGTTCAGGAGATGGCCGATTTCATGCCGTTGGCATTCGACCTTGCCTTCAAATATCGCAACCCAGTTATCATCCTTTCTGACGGTGTCATCGGTCAGATGATGGAGAAGGTGGTGTTGCCTCCACAGCAGCCACGCCGCACTGATGAGGAAGTGGCAGAGCAGTGCCCATGGGCTACAACAGGTAGAAAGAATGGTCGCAAGCGTAATATCATCACTTCGGTAGAGTTGCAGTCGGAGATTAACGAACTCCACAACCGTGAGTTGCAGAAGAAATATGCAAAGATGCGCGAGAATGAGGTGAGATATGAAACCAGCAATCTTGACGATGCTGACTATATCATCGTAGCCTTTGGTAGTGCAGCGCGTATTTCCGAGAAGGCTATCGACCTTGCACGTGAGGAAGGTATCAAGGTGGGACTGTTCCGTCCTATCACAGCATGGCCTTATCCAGAGAAGGAACTGGCAGAGGTTGCAAAGGGCAAGAAGGGCATTCTTGTTGTTGAGATCAATGCCGGTCAGATGATCGAGGATGTGCGTCTTGCTGTTGGCAATGAACTGCCTGTTACTCATTATGGTCGTATGGGTGGTATCATCCCAGAGCCAGAGGAAGTGCTTGAAGCGTTGAAAGGCTTCAAAGTTATTAGTGATTAGTTATTAGCGAACAATTATGACTGATATAATTTCAGAAGAGAACATTGTCTATAAGAAGCCGGCGCTTCTTACTGACAACCGTATGCACTACTGTCCTGGTTGTAGTCATGGTGTGGTGCATAAACTCATAGCAGAAGTGATTGAAGAGATGGGCATGACCGACAAGGCAATAGGTGTGTCGCCTGTTGGTTGCGGTGTGTTTGCCTACAACTATATCGACATCGACTGGCAGGAAGCAGCCCATGGCCGTGCTCCAGCAGTGGCTTGTGCAATGAAGCGTCTGATGCCAGATCATCTTGTGTTCACCTATCAGGGAGATGGTGACCTTGCCGCTATCGGTACAGCAGAGACATTCCACTCACTGAACCGTGCCGACAATACCACACTCATCTTCATCAACAATGCCATGTATGGTATGACTGGTGCACAGATGTCGCCTGAGACACTCCTCGGACAGAAGACAACAACATGTCCTTACGGTCGTACACCAGAATTGCACGGCTACCCACTGAATGTCAGTGAGATGGCAGCCCTCTTGCCGGGAGCATGCTATGTTACACGACAGAGTGTGGAGTCAGCAGGTGCTATCCGTCAGGCAAAGAAAGCCATCCGTAAGGCCTTCGAGGCAAACATGGCTCGTAAGGGTTCATGCCTTGTTGAGATCGTTGCCACTTGTTCAAGCGGTTGGAAACTTCCACCGGAGAAAGCCAACGAGTGGATGAAGGAGAACATGTTCAAGCAGTATCCGAAGGGAGATTTAAAAGCTTTGTAAGCTTTTAAAAGTTATTAGTTATTAGTTATTAGTTGGAAGTCGGAAGATGGGGTGGTGTCATAGGAATATCCTTCATTAATAACTCACAACTATTAACTCATAACTAATAACTAATAACTTTATAATTTATTTTTTAATTGTATGAAAAAAGAAATTATAATATCTGGTTTTGGAGGACAGGGTGTCCTCTCTATGGGTAAGATCCTGGCTTACAGTGGACTGATGGAAGGTAAGGAGGTGACTTGGATGCCAGCCTACGGACCTGAACAGCGTGGTGGTACAGCCAATGTCACTGTTGTTATCAGCGATGACCGTATCGCTTCACCAGTGTTGAGCAAGTATGATGTTGCTATCGTGCTCAATCAGCCTTCGCTTGATAAGTTCCAGCCAAGAGTCAAGCCGGGTGGTATCCTCTTCTATGAAGAGAACGGTATCATAAACCCACCAACACGTACAGACATCACCTGCTACAAGATCTCTGCAATGGAGAAGGCGGCAGAGATGAAGAACGCCAAGGTGTTCAACATGATTGTGCTTGGAGCAATGTTGAAGGTTTGTCCTATCGTAACAACCGAAGGACTGGAAAAGGCCCTCTATAAGACACTTCCAAGTCGCTATCATCACCTTGTGCCACTCAACATGCAGGCTGTGGCAGAGGGTATGACAATTGTCAGCGAGTAACTGACATGTCAGTGTGACAAATGTCAGTAGGACGCAGTCAATCTGTCAGTAGGAAAAAAGTTCTGAGAAATTTTCCGGTACTGAAAAATGGTGCGACTGGTCCGATAAATACAAGTGAAGGCAGTGTGACATCGCGGCAAAATCAGTCGTGTGTCACACTGTGTCACTCACCTTTTTTAATCTATTTGGCACGAAAATTGCTAATCGTAAAATGCACAATCAGCGGTATGAAACACACTACTGAGGAAGCACACATATTTAAATAAAGAAGTTATCAATAAACAGTAATTCACAACTTAAACATTACGCGACACACAACATGAAAGATGCTAAATCAACAATCATGACTCGCGCAGTTATGCTATAAGGATTAGCTCTCGGGGCTTGCCCTGGGACTTATGTGAACACACGCCATTTCTCTCGACTCTTTCAGTCAAGGGCAAGGATGAATTCCCCTTTTCCGAGGGGTGCCCGAAGACTGGAACCGGATGCTTTTCGCTCAAAACAATCTTATCTTAAAACCAAATTTTAACCGATGAATCAGATCGTAATCACCAACGCAATCACAAACCGTGACAACACTCTCTGCTGTTATCTCAGCGACATCAAGAAGTATGCAGTCCTCACTGCAAGTCAGCAGAACAACCTTGCGCGTATCATGCGTAATGGAGGTAAGCAGGGTGCAGATGCACGCCGCCAGCTTATTGAGTGCAACCTCCGCTTTGCTGTGTCTGTGGCAAAGAAGTATGAGAATGGTGGCATTCCTCTCTTGGACCTCATCAACGATGCCAACATTGGCTTGTGCAGAGCATGCGACAAGTTTGATGCTTCTCGTGGCATCAACTTCATCTCGTATGCAGTGAGTTATATGCAGTGTGAAATCCTTGCTGACTTCGAGAAGCATGGACGTCACATCCGTCTTCCTCATGATGTGCATGCACTTGTAGGCGAGTACAACCGTTTGGTTGAGCAGCTCTTGGCTACTGAGCAGCGTATGCCAACCGTCGATGAGTTTGCCGAGCATACTAACATCTCGCACTCAAAGGCTGCCCATATCTTCGAGAGTATGGGTGCTGTTGACAGCATCGACGCACCTGTCAGCAGTTCAACAGAGGATATGACTCTTGCTGATGTGCTGTTTGTGGAGAACTCCACAAGCGACTACCTCGAGTCACAGTATAACCGTTCTGCCATCGACTCAACCCTCCGTGAGGTGTTGAAGGAGGATGACTATCGCATTGTGCAGGCTGTCTATGGTCTGCTCGGCGACAATGGTCCTTCTGTCACAAGCCTCTCTTGTGAGTTGGGCATCTCGGCAGATACTCTGAGAAAGCGCTGCTCTCGTTCCATCAAGAAGATTCGCCAGTGCCCAAAGGCAATGGATGAGTTCCGTCAGTTGTTGGCAGCATAAGGAAGCCCCCCTCCATCTCCCCCCTCATGGGGGGAGGGAAGTTAAAAGTGAAAGGAAGTGATATACAATTAGGCATAAATATTTTTACCGCGAATTACGCGAATTACACGAAATATAATTAGACGAAACCATACAGAATAATATTAGAAAAAATAAAATTAGTGTAATTCGCGTAATTCGTGGTAAAAAAACAACTCTGTGCCAAAAGGTATATCGTTACCAAGTAAAAAGTGATTTCCGGAAAAATTATCAATTATCCATTATCAATTATCAATTAAAAATCAAAGATTTTTCTTACCTTTGCAGAAAATATCCCAAATATGTACATCGCGTTAACTATCATTGCACTTGTTGTTGGTTTTGTCATTGGCTATCTTCTTGTCAATGGACAGAAGAGTAGGGTAGAGGCTCGGGCAGAATTGCTTGCTCAGCAGATTGCCGATCAGAAGAATGCTTTCGAGGCTCTCGTGGCAGATCATAAGCAGAACTATGAGGCTCAGATTGCCGACCTGAAGGAAAGCAGCGACAAACAGTTGCTTCAGGCAAAGAGCGACTACAAAGAGCAGATTGCTGCACAGAAAGAGCAGATGCACCACCAACTGAGTTTCATCAGCGAGCAGTTGAAGACTTCATCGGAGGAGGTGTTGAGAAAACGCTCCATGGAACTGTCCGAGGTGAACAAGGAACAGTTGTCGCAGATACTCAACCCACTCCAGGCTGGCTTGAAGCAGATGCAGGAGGAAGTGGAGAAGAACCGTGCTGAGCGTGCAAAGACAATGACTGCCCTCGACACAGCCATACGCGAGACTATTGCTCACACCAAGGAGATTGGTGAGCGTGCCGATAACCTTGCCAATGCTCTCACACGCGACAACAAGTATCAGGGCAATTTCGGTGAACTCTGTCTCAGCAAGATGCTGCAGGATATGGGTTTTGAACCGGGAAAGCACTTCGAAGAGCAGGTGACACTGCGCGATGAGGCAGGAAATGCCATTCTTGGTGAGGATTCCGACAAGCGAATGCAGCCTGATGTGATACTCCATTTCCCTGACAACCGCGATATCATCATCGATTCCAAAGTGTCGATGACTGCCTTTGAACGATATGCAAATGCTCAGAACGAGGAGGAGAAGCAGCAGGCATTGAAGGAGCATGTGGCAAGTGTGCGCAATCAGGTGAAACTGCTCACACAGAAGAGTTACTGGAAACAGTACAACCAGAAGGGCGTGAAACTCGACTTCGTTGTGATGTTCATGTTCTCGGAGAGTGCCCTCCAACTTGCCCTCTCGGCTGATACCCGACTCTGGCACGAAGCCTATGAGCAGGGAGTGCTCATCACTGGTGGACAGAACCTCTATGCTCTGCTCCGAATCATGGAGATATCGTGGAAGCAGATGGACCAGATGGAGAATCAGGCGAATATCATGAAATGTGCCAATGACATCGTTGGTCGTGTGCAACTCTTCTATCAGCGATTCCTTGAGGTGGAGAAGCAACTCGATGCGGCAAAAGACAGTTTTGCAGCATTGAAGATTGTCACAGCACCGACAGGAATGAGTATCATAACCTCGGCAAACCAGTTGCTGAAATATGGTGCCAAGGAAGATCCGAAGAAGAAAATGTCACTGCCGAAAGAAATAGAGACCCCTTCTGACCTCCCCCAAGGGGAGGAACTTTAATAGCCTTGGAGGGGAGTGGAGTAAGTGAAGATTTTTATTGAGATTTTGGTTAAGATTTCGAGCATCTTTGATGCGATCCATCATAAAATCGTTCCTGAAAAGCGACGTACTGGAGCGTATTTTGGTGAGGATGTTAGTTTAAGATTTTTATCCTTACGATAATCTAAAACGAAAATCTTAATTAAAATGCGCAGCAATTCGCTGCTTCTTGAGAACGATTTTATGGGGATCGCCCTTCGGGCTCGACATCCTAACAAACATCCTAACGAAAATCTGAAACTAATTCTCTAATTCTTGACAGAAAAATATATAATTGATGTAATCTATCTGTTATATGGATTGATTTTCCCCGAAATACTTGCAAATATGCGATTGAAATCGTAAATTTGCAAATGGTAACATGACTATCTCATGTGGGGAAGATAATTTTAACACGATATCTGATGAATATACAATTCTCACTCAACATATTCCAGCGAATGGCACTCTTCGTGTCACTCCTCTTTGCATTCTGTCCTGAGGTACATGCTGACGACAAATCCTACTCGGATTATACTGATGCCGCCTATGTGCAGTACCTGAACACCATGTACAAGAAAATGTCGAAATACCCTTCCGACAAACTCACACGAATGGGACTCGACATGTTTGAGAAACGTCAGGAATACGACAGTGCTACGGTGTGTCTTGCCATTGTGAAAAACAGATACGAGAAACACCTGAGCAAAGAGCAGAAACGACTGTGCATCGCAGCCACCAGTGCCTCGGGCTATATCGCGCTCTATCATTACTATGACTATGCCCGTGCCTATGACTGCTTTGATAAAGCACTGAAAATCAGCGAGGAAATAGATGCTCGTGATGAAAAACCAAGACTCTACCTCAATCTCGGTTCAATGTTCCTGTCGAGCGGTTATCATTTCAATTCCAAGACTATGCTCCATGAGGCAAAGGGCTACTTCGAGATGGGATTGGAGGAATCGTATGAACAGAAAAACTGGACGATGTATGTGAAGAACTTCCTCTATTACAGCAGTCTGGTCATCATGGATGATGATGGTGAGGAACTCAAGTCGCTGCTGAAGCAGTTCAAGTTGCATGAGGTGCCCGACACCATCAAGAACCATGCAATTGCACATGCCCGTGTGGAGGCTATGAAAGCCATTGTTGCTGGCGACTATGAACTTGCCATCAAGCAAATGACCATTGAAATAAACTCCGACTATGCCACACTCACCCCGGAGCGTTATTACACCCAGGCATTGGCACTCATCTCGGAGGTGCTTAACAAAATGGGGGAGCACGACAGAGCCATTGCCGCACTCCATAAGATGCAGGAAGTGGCACAGGAATATAATCTCGTGGAGGTGAAAGCAGGTGCCAACCGCCGAATTGCCGACATATACAGAGTGGAGGGTGATGACAAGAACTTTGCCCTATATTATAATAGGTACGCGCAGGTGAAGGACTCGCTCTTCATGTACTATCACATGGATCAGGTCGGCGAAAAGCACCTCCTCGCTGGTTTGAGCAAAGCCATCGAGATGGAGAAGAAAAGCACTGAACGCCGTAGGATGTATTTCCTCCTTTCCGTCATACTGCTCGTGCTCTTGGTAGGATTCGTGGCCTTTGCCCTTGTGCTGCGTCGCAAGAACAAGTACCTCAATGAACGTAACCGACTGCTCTATGACCGTTACCATGAGATGGTGCAAGCAGAAACAGCAGCACAGGAAGAAACGGAAAATAGTTTACAAGCATCGGAGGATGAAGAAAAACCGGGAACAAAATATCGAGGCAGCAGCCTCTCCGAAGAAGATAAGACAGCCCTTGTCAGAGCCATCAAGGAAACACTGAAAAACACCGAGGCAATCTGTCAGCAGTCGTTCACTGTGGAGCAGATGGCACAGATGATTGGGACCAACGCACGCTATGTGTCACAGGTAATCAACGAATGTTTCGGCATGAACTTCAACAGTCTTGTGGCAGAGCATCGAGTACGAGAAGCATGTCGCCGACTGGACAATGAAGCCCAGTATGGCCATCTCACCATTGAGGCAGTGGCACAAAGTGTAGGCTTCAAATCGAGAAATTCCCTCATTTTGGCATTCAAGAAGGTAACAGGTTTGACACCTTCTGAATATCAAAAAATGTGCAAGGAATAGCAAAATTATGTAAATCTTGCACCAAATTCCGTATTTTGGGCAAGCAGAACGTAAAATCCTTGTAATATCGTTAAGTTTTGTAGTAATTTTGCAATGTGATTCGAATGGATTACATGGCACAAAACTTTTATATATGCTTCGTTCATAGTGAGGTTGAGTGATCAAGTTCTGTGGACTATACAAAAGGTAATTTTATAATTATAATCAAATTTTCTCAAAGCTTTTATACTGATTTTTTATTTGTGAAAATATTAGATCACACATGCTCGAGCGCGAGTTGTTTAAATTAGGTTAAGCCCGGCTCTATTGAGTCGGGTTTTTTTATTAGACCTTCCCCCAGCCCCTTCTTAATACCGCCCACGGACCTTCCCCCTTGCCCCTCCCTTTTAGGGAAGGGAGTAAAATGCTTTGTAGGTAAAAAACACAACAATATCATTCTTAGTTTTTTGGGAGATTGATGTCTTTGATGCCAAGGAATGTAGCGCAGAGTACGAACAGTTGGGCTACAAGGATAAGCACCGATGAGTCTATTTCCCCCTGTGGAGGCAGAGCCATCCCCACTGCCGCGAACACTACCGCACAAATAAATGATGCAATGGAAAGACATCCCTTGACCCCTCCCATCCTCCTCCGAGGGGAGGTGCTTTTATAGTCTTGTCCATTGGTAGAGTAATCTGGATTTTTCACTTTTCACTTTTCACTTAAAACTTCCGCCCTCAGGGCGACGGCTGGTGAGCCGTGCCCATCGGGCGAGAAGTTAATACATCTTCACCTTGAGGTCCTTGGTGAGGTCTGACACATGCACCTTCTTCACCTTGGTGTTGCCCTCCTCATCGACATAGGTGCCAGTGGCAACCACATTGTACTCTGGGAGGAAGTTCACACGTGAACCGGTGATGTGCTGAGCAGCATTGAACTCCGAGTCGGTCTTGGCATACTTGCTCTTCAGACCAACCTTGAATGAGCCCAGACCGTCGATCTTCACCACATGCGATGCCATAAGTTCATCCTTGAGCACCTCCACGAGTTCGGTGAGCACAGCCACACAGTCAGACTTCTTAGCGGTACAGTTGCGCTGGATACGCTCTGCAAGGACATCAAGCCCTACAGTATCAGTATGCACAGCCTTAGCGTAGTATCGACCATAATTTGCAGAAGAAGCATTGTTGTTCTTCATCAGTTTGTAACTAATCATTTTCTTTTCTTTTTTAATTCTGTTAATAATCTGTATATTTGCCCTCATTATCCCCTGAGGACTGGGGAAACACCAGATTGTGCGCTTCTGGCGGTACTGATCAGGCTCGCACACATCCCTCTCAATACTGTGCAAGGCTCGTGCAAACGAGAGGAAAGAGAACGCGTTTCTCAATTTCCCGAGAGCAGCCGAGGCTCGCAGTGTCTTTTCTTAAAGACAATGCAAAGTTACGAAAAATATTTGAAATATCCAAACATTTCGGCAATTATTTTCTTGTAAAAATGCATTATTTTTATTGAGTTATTGAAGTGTTGAAATATTGAAATGTTGCGCTCATAAAGCGCTGAAAATGAGTGCTTTATGCGCGCCATGAAAGAACGGTGTTTTGATGTGGTTGGAACGGCGGTTTGAGGTGGTAAAAACGCCGTGCGGAAGTGGTGATTTAAGTGCTTTTGCGATATCCGCGCGGCGCTGGCTGTTGGAGCACAGAATAATAGCAATATTGATGCTTGTTTTCGGGGTTGAAAGAACTTTACAATATTCTGCCGTTGGAAGTCTTCAGGTGTAACCCGTAACCTGTAACCAGGGCTTGTTTGTGTTTTTTTGCCTCTAGGAACAGACGGCAGTGCGAGGTTAGGCAACGAGCAGGCAAGCATAAACCGGATTATTATATCTAAAGGAATACTTTAATATATAATATTAATATTATATATTAAAAATTTGTTATTAGGTATTTTAGTTATAGACAGTGGTCGTTGTTTGCCCTTCCAATATGGTGGAAGTGTGAAATACAAAACATGGTGAGATTACGGGTTACAGGTTACGCTTTGTGATGCCATCCCT
>JAZQOD010000055.1:0-3045 GCA_045627685.1 Prevotella sp.
TGTATGCAAGCATCCAGATATTTTGAACCACTCACATCAGCGTGGTGCTACCCACCACTCGACATAACCGCAAGGCAATAAACCAGCTCGTTCTACTCGCGATAAACAAAGCTACGCACGGAGAAGGCTTACGCGGATGAGGGTCTCCGGAAGGCTGTTCCCGGATGGCTGTTTATTTTCTGTTTATCGCCTTTATGAGGATGATAGCTTTCTGTAAGAAAGTGATGATATGCTTTCAGTTTGGGCGTGAAGAGCTGGCTCTTATAAGCACAAAGTGGAAGTATAGCATCAGGTGCTGTTAGGCACCCATCCTCTTAAAGGGGTTTATCTCGGTTTTTGTCAATCCACTCGTTTTAACTTGAATATATTTCAATAATCATTAATTAAAAAATTAAAAATGGAAGAAAAAGTAGTAGATGTTGCTGCGGAGGTTACTGATGCAGCAACCACACAGGCCACCGACGGTGCTGTTGAAGGAGTTACCAAAGTGACAGAGAACCTTGGCGCTACAGCCGATGCTGTGAAGGAGAGTCTGGGCATCGACCTCGGTGATGTTGCCCTCGGCGACCTCGTGAGTCTTGCCACATCATTCTGCACCAAGTTGCTTGCAGCAGTCATCGTATTGATCATCGGTCGTTTCATCATCAAGCACCTTGCGAAACTCGTAAAGAAGATGATGGCAAAGCGTAATGTGGAAGCATCACTGTTCACCTTCGTTGACAGTCTGGTGAGCATCACACTCAACTTTGTCCTTATCATCATCGTCATCTCAATCCTCGGCATCGAGACAAGTTCGTTCGTAGCCCTCTTCGCTTCTGCCGGTGTTGCTATCGGTATGGCATTGAGCGGCACACTGCAGAACTTCGCCGGTGGTGTCATGGTATTGATATTCCACCCATACCGCGTGGGTGATGTCATTGAGGCTCAGGGCTTTGTTGGTTGCGTGAAGCAGATTCAGATCTTCAACACCGTCCTCACCACCCCAGACAATCAGACAATCATCATCCCTAACGGAGCATTGTCAACAGGCAGTCTGAAGAACTATTCAGCCGAGGCGAACCGCCGTGTTGACCTTAATGTAGAGGTAGCCTATGGCACAAAGCCAGAAGATGTTCGTGCTGTCTTGAACCGTCTCATTGCTGCCGACTCGCGCATTCTTTCCGAGGGAGCCTTTGCCCCTGCACTGCCAATGATCTCCATGTCAGCAAGCAGCATTGTATTCCAGATGCGTCTCTGGACAAGTTCTGCAAACTACTGGGGAGTACTCTTCGACATGACGGAGAATGTATATAATGAACTCACTGCCGCCGGTATTGAGATACCATTCCAGCAGGTCGATGTACATGTGAAGCAATAACCCCCACCCCTTCCCTCTACAATAAAGAGAGGCCCGCTTTGCGGACCTCTTTTTTATTGTGTTCCTGACACCGTCTCTTATTGCAAAAGAATAAGAGAGCAGTTTGTGTTTTTTCGAGCCTTGTGGTCTCGGCACCAATTTCCCTTTCCCCACACCCCTTGGAAATTTGGTGCATAGAGAAAAATGCCCCCACAAAAGAAAAGCCCCCACAAAAGAAAGCCCCACAAAACACAAAAAGGGTACCCTGTTATCACAACAGAGTACCCCTCCCCAGAATGAAAAAAAAATCCGATTTACAATTAACCACTTATCTAATATTTATCTTCACCTCCTCTCCTATATAAAGGGCTGTGCGGATCTGATTCACGAGGAGTGCAAGGCAATCGCGTGAGTTCAGAACCATTCCTACCTTTGAGTTTACACCTACCAATATGCAACCTTGTGTGTCGTAAGGATGGTTGCCTGCATGGATGAGGATGGAGGACCGTCCTGGTACATCTTGCAAGCAAGGCAACATCTTGCCAAACTTCGGACTCCACTGCATTTTTACTTTGTAAATACCTGTGGCAATCGCCTTGCGAGAGCCACTGGTAACTGCTTCTGTTGCTGTGCCGATGGGTGGTTCCATAGAATTACAGAACCACTTGCCACCGACAAGGAGATTACCTATCGTGTAACCCTCCTTTTTGAATTTTCTTTCTACTGTGATTTCCATGCTATTTGATTATTAATGTTGTTGTACGATTGTTGTTGATAATGTTGATGAGGGCTATCCATGCATCAAAGTCCATCTCTGATGCTTCTCCTCTTCCGTTAGGATTGGACATCAAAGTTATGCTCGCATTGTTCTTTCCTTTTGGCTTGCAACTTCTGATTGTCGCTGTTGCTGAATATGTGATGCCATCTATCTTGATGCAGGGGACTCCTGCTATCGGATTATGACGGAAATGTATCTCATATTCTCCCGGAGGCAATGCGAACAGCCCGTTTTGAGATGTATGCCCGAATGTCGGTGGTTCAAGAGTGTAGCCAATAAAACTGCCACCAGCCTTCATTTCACCGCGTGTTTCCGTTTCTGTATATATTGTCCTTTCTATTATTATCTTCATAACTGAAAAATTAAAAAAATGAGTAAAAAACGCACCAATTTGCGATTTGCGATTTGCGATTTTGCGACAAGAGAGATTCTCCCTCCCAGAACCTCCCCGTTAGGGAGGTCCTCTCATTGGGAGAGAGAAATGTATCAGACCTTCTTCCATCTGCCCTTGCCCATTGGTTCTATCATTCCGTTCTTATACCATCTTGAAATGATATAATTAACTCGCTCGCCCTTGCCCATATTCAGACGCAGTTGAACAAGTTGGATTTCTGAAAACTCATCAGGAAGTTGACAGAAGAATCTAACATTCGCACCAAGATACTTAGCACCAAGAGGTTTGGTCACACCGCTTGTTGATGCATCATTCAGCATTACCTGATTCATTCGCTCACCGAAATTTGCAAGCTGGTTCTGCAGAGTGTGTTCTGCTACCCATACTGCAAATTCACCTACACCAGCATTCCATTTCATACCGTAGAGAGCATAAGCCACCATTCCGGCACGGAAACCACAAACAGCAGAGCGACGACGGAATACTTCAAGAGCAGGGTTATCCTGATCAAGAAGATACAGTTTTCGCTTATCTTCA
>JAZQOD010000056.1:0-10116 GCA_045627685.1 Prevotella sp.
TGTGAAAGCCCTTGTGAGTAAACTCCCAGATGCTTCCCCATCTGCCAATACGCTGCCTCTGATGAGTCAGCCTAGATTATCAGTAAATTAAAATCGCTGTCGCAGCAAAATATTTAAAAATAAGCCCCTCTCCCCGCTCCCACGAGGGGGAGGGCTAAGAAGAT
This sequence comes from Prevotella sp., assembly GCA_045627685.1. Classification (GTDB taxonomy): domain Bacteria; phylum Bacteroidota; class Bacteroidia; order Bacteroidales; family Bacteroidaceae; genus Prevotella. The sequence continues at coordinate 165 of JAZQOD010000056.1, forward strand.
ACTCTTTCTGGCAGTGCGGGATTTCGGCGCGTGAACTGATTTTTAAATATTTTGCTGCGACAGCGATTTTAGATTAATATTATGATGCACTCGATGCTCATCAGAGCGAGAGTGGCATTGGCGACAGATTCATTGGCAGAGTTTACTCTTAGGCAATGAATATGCGACAAGGCACAAAGGCTAAAAGCCTTCATCATAATGTTAATCCATTTTTCATCTTAAAATATAATAGACCTAGTTTGCGGTGATGACTTGACCTTCGCCGCGGTAGAGCTGTACTGGACCATCAACAAGTACGGCAATAACAGTCACACTCTCATCCTGGACTTCCTCTGGCACATCGATAGTGAGGATTCCCGGAAGGGCACTCCAATAGAGTTTGTCGTAGAGCTTATAGTTGAGCATCGAACCATTACCTACTACCCACACACGGTTGACCTTGTTGCAGACACCACGAAGAACAATCTCATGACTGATCTTGTTTGGAACATACAGATAGATGATGTCACCTTCCTTGTTGAGAGTGGTGTATCCGTCAGGGAAATGCTCTGATGGCAGACCGGCACGAGTGCCATAGACTGCCTCCTTGTGCTTTGATGTCCAACGACCGAACTCCTTCAGAATGTCAACCTCCTGCTGTGGGATTGTTCCGTCAGCCTTTGGACCGATGTCGAGGAGCAGGTTTCCACCCTTGCTCATACAGTCGCAGAGGGTACGGATGAGGAAATGTGGCGACTTGAAATTCTTGTCGGTAGGCTGATAGCCCCATGAGTCGTTCATAGTGTAGCACAGTTCCCAGAACTTGCTTGTTGGGCGTACCACTGGAATGCCCTGCTCTGGTGTTGCATAGTCGCCATAACCCTGAATACGCGAGTTGACAACGACATCAGGGTTGGTGGAACGAAGCAGGTCGATGATGCCCTTCGAGTTCCAGTCTTCAGCACTCTGCTCCCAGTCGCCATCAAACCAATACAGGTCGGGCTTGTAGGTTTCGTTGAGTTCCTTCAACTGTGCGAAGTTGAACTTGCAGAACGACTGCCAGCGAGCAGGATCCTCCTTGATATTATAACGCGAGAAGGTCTTTGTCTTGTTAGGATAGTCCTCGCGGCTCCAGTCAAGCAACGAATAGTAGATACCGAGATGGAGGTTCTTGCGCTTCTTCACCTCCTCGGCGAAAGGGGTGAACACATCGCGCTTGGCAGCCGATGACTTCTTTGCACTGATATCGCCAGCCTTGGTGTCCCAGAGGGCGAAACCGTCGTGGTGCTTTGATGTGAGAACGGTGTACTGTGCACCACTCTGCTCGATGAGGTCAACCCACTCTTTTGGATCATACTTGCTTGCGGAGAAACCCTTGGTCTGCTTCATATACTCCTCGTAAGGGAGGTAGTTGTTGTAGAACGACCAACTCTCGGAAACGCCTTTCACAGCATATATTCCCCAATGGATGAAGACACCGAACTTGGCATCACCAAACCACTGCATACGCTTCTCATAAGATTCCTGGCTTTCGCCAGTAGGACGGGTTTCCTGTGCATTGCCGATAGTCCACTGCGAGAGGATAACGGTCAAAAGGATTAAGGCTTTTTTCATATTAATAGGTTTTAAGTTATTTAGACAGAATGACATATATTATTGGTTATAAGATGTTTATCAAGATTTTTATTTAGATGTCGAGCATCTTTGATGCGATCCATCATTAAATCGTTCCTGAAAGCAGCGTATTGCTGCGCATTTTGGTGAGGATGTTAGTTAAAGATTTTTTATCCTGGCGATAATCCTAAACGAAAATCTTAACTGAAAATGCGCTCAAATTCTTCGCTTTTAGTGAGTATTTATTTGGGGATCGTCGCTAACGCTCCTCGACATCAAAACTAAAATCTTTATAAAAATCCGAAACAATTAACAAGCGAAACTTGTATTGCTTACTCCACGCTTACGAGGCGGGTGGCGTCCGGTTGCTCGGCGATGGTCACCTTGACGGCATCAAGAGGGAGCACGTCCTCGATGAGTTCCGGCCACTCGATGAAACAGAGGTTGCCACTGTCGAAATAGTCCTCGCCTCCCATGTCAAAGAACTCCTCGAGTTTCTTGATACGATAGAAATCGAAGTGATACAACGGGTCGCCTTCGAAATCACCCGGCTTGGTGATGGTGTACTCGTTGACGATGGCGAACGTCGGTGATGTGATGACATCCTCGACACCGAGTTCCTCGCAGATGGCCTTGATGAAAGTGGTCTTGCCGGCTCCCATGTGACCATAGAAGGCAAAGATGCGACGGTTGCCGATATGCTCGATGAACTGACGCGCCGCAGCGTTTATAGTTTCTAATGAATCGATTCTTATTTCCATTATCGTTTATCTTTTTCGTGGACTCAAAGTCACTATCGGCACGAGCATCTCCTCCATAGAGATACCTCCGTGCTGGAAGGTGTCTTTGTAGTAGTTCACATAATAGTTGTAGTTGTTTGGATACGCAAAGAACGAGTCGCCGGTGGCAAAGACATAACTGGTAGAGATGTTTGGCTGCGGCAACTGTGCCTGGCGTGGATCCTTGATGGCGAACACCTCCTTGGAGTCGTAGTTGAGGTTCTTACCCAACTTATAACGCAGGTTGGTGTTGGTGTTCTTGTCGCCGATGATCTTCACCGGTTTTGATGCACGGATACTTCCGTGGTCGGTGGTGAGGATAATCTTATAGTCGCTCTGCGAAAGCAGTTTGAAGAGTTCGGCAAGAACGGAATGGCGGAACCACGACAGTGTGATGGAACGGTAGGCACTCTCGTTGTTTGCCAACTCGCGCACCATCTTCGACTCGGTGCGGGCGTGAGAGAGCATATCGATGAAGTTCACCACAAGCACATTCAGGTCGTTGCGTTTCAGTTCGTTGAACCGCGACAGGAATCGCTCGGCAGCCTGTGAGTCGTTGACCTTATTATATGAGAACGAGTCCTTGCGGCGGTAACGCTCGATATGAGTACGGATGAGCGGTTCCTCATTGAGGTTCTTACCCTCCTCTTCGTCCTCGTCAACCCACAGGTCAGGGAACATCTCGGCAATCTTGTTAGGCATCAATCCCGAGAAGATGGCGTTGCGGGCATACTGTGTGGCGGTAGGAAGGATGGTGAGATAGAGGTCCTCGTCGATGTCGAACATATCACCGATTTCCTGCGAGAGCACTCGCCACTGGTCGAAGCGGAAGTTGTCGATAACGATGAGGAACACCTTCTCGCCAGCCGAGATTGATGGGAACACCTTTGTCTTGAAGACATCAGGGCTCATCAATGGTCGGTTGCCACCGAGGAAAGTCTTTGGATCCACCCAGTCGAGGTAGTTCTTCTTGATGAACTTCGCAAAGGCGTTGTTTGCCTCCTCCTTCTGCATGTTGAGCATATCGGTCATCTGCGAATCGGTAGATGACAGTTCGAGTTCCCAACGCACCAGTCGGCGGTAAATCTCCTTGAACTCATCGACAGTGCGACAGTCGCCAATCTGCATTGATATCTGCATGAAATCCTGCTGATACCCACTCTGTGTCACCTCGGTGACAATCTCCTTGCGATGGATATTCTTCTTGAGGGTAAGGAGAATCTGGTTAGGATTGACCGGTTTGATGAGATAGTCGGCAATCTTCGAACCGATAGCCTGATCCATGATATCCTCCTCTTCGCTCTTTGTCACCATCACGACAGGAGTCGCTGGTTGGATGTCCTTGATGCGCTGGAGGGTTTCAAGACCAGAGAGGCCTGGCATCATCTCATCGAGAAACACCAGGTCGAATGTGCGCTGCTGGCACTGTTCAATGGCGTCGGTACCATTGTTGACAGTGACAACCTCGTAGCCTTTCTTTTCAAGGTAGATGATATGAGCCTTCAGCAACTCAATCTCATCGTCAGCCCAAAGTAATAATCCGTTGCTCATTATATATATTAATAAGGTGGAACAGGTTAGAAGCCATCCAATTCGTAGTATTCATCCTCGGTGCCCTCGGAGTCATCGTCGTCGTCAGCGATGATAAAAATATCATCGGAAGGGACTTCGTCAGGGGTGTCATCATCAAGGATTATTATCTCGTCATCATCGGTGGTGGCGGCTGGAGCAGGCTCATCCTCGATGATTATTATCTCATCGGAATCAACAGCAGGGGCTGGCTCTTCTTCGATGACAATAATGTCATCGGAAGGGACAACTGGCGCGGCAGGGGTTTCTTCTTCAATCTCGAAATCACCTCCGAAGCCATTGTCATCAATTTCGCCACCGATTTCATCATCGATTTCGTAATCATCCTCGCCATTGACCTCGCCTTCGTTTTCGCCATCTCTATCGCTTTCGCTAACCTCCTGCTTTGGAAGAAGCACTGGACTGATGTTACGTGGCACAGAACCACCATCGTCGAGGTCGCGACCAGAATCGACGGTTTCCATGAGGCGTTGCATATTAGGATTGCCGAACGGCAGGAAGTTCTCGTCGTAGTATTTGTCGTAGTCGTCGTAACTGTAGTTCACGCCAAGCAACTCGCGGTTCTTCGCACTGATGATAATCGAACGACTCTTGCCCAACCGCTGCACGACACTCTGCTGCTGGTACAACTGATGAGCATATTCGAGAGCCTCATCATAGTTGTTGAAGCCATCGACCTTCATGACATGCAATCCGTCCTGGTCTTCAATCTCCAATCCGAAGTTGCGCACCATATAACTGGTGAAATTATATTTTGCCAGTTCATAGAGCAACTGGTTCTCATTGACAGAATCAGGCTGATAGGCAATGAGGAACACGAAATCGATGTCGCGGTCAGGCACAAACTGACGGGCTGCGATAGAATCGCTATCGTTCATCACAGCAGAGCGGCGCGCCCACACATCACCGATATCGAACCTACCACCACGGAGTTTCTTACCCTCCTTGACTCCATTGACAATCATACCCGCCATAGTAGCGAGTTTGCTCTGTGGGAAGTCCTTCACCACGGTATTCATATCTTCCAAACAACCATCGCTGTCGCCGGCATTGAGTTTGCTCAGACCACCGATGAACACGAACTTGTCGCGGTTGGCACCGAGAGGGAATCGCTCAGCAGAGAGGCGGGTGTTGGTCTTCACCTCACTGAAACGGTCAGCCTTGAAAGCGTTGTATGTGGCAGCGTAGAGCGAGTCTTCGATCTGGACACCAAACTGCTGGTTTTCGGCGAAGTAAGGGTCGGTGAGCAATGTTGTCCACTTGCTGTCAGGATAGGCGTTCTTCAATTTCTCAATGTACCCCTGCGCCACTCCCGGCTGTTCCATACGCGAATAGAGAAGGAACAGGTGGTAGTAGGCGTCCGCCATATTCTCGAAGGTAGGATACTGTGTCTCGAGGCGCTGGAACTGTCGTTCGGAGAGTATGAGGTTGTCGAGTTTATCCTTGAAGATAACACCCGAATTATAGAGTCCATCCATGATGATGAGGTTGGAAGCCTCAACCTGCTCTTCGGTGAACGGAATCTGTGCGAGATAGTATTCACGCTTGTGAGGGTCGTTAGCCAGCGAGTCTTCCTCAGCCTGCTTTGCCAGTTCTGCCTCCATAGCGGCGATAGAGTCGCGCTGCTCATCGGTGAGATCGAGGTCGGCATCATCGTTGAAGTTCACGACGGTCTGGTTGCTTCGTCTCCAGTGGTCGGCATTCTCACGCTTTCCCCAAGTCTTCTGGAAGGCTTGCTTACCCTGATTCACGGTCATCTGGTTGTAGAAATACCACTGTCCGTTGGCATCACGCTGATTATTCGGCGCAGTAGGAGTGTTCTGACGACCGTTCTGCGCACCGTTCTGTCCCTGCACACGTGCTGCATTCTCCTCAGCAAGACGGTCTTTCTCTTCCTTCTCCTTGCGTTTCAGTTCGTTGATGACACGGTCGATAGCCTCGTTACGGTCCTTCTCGCTCATCTTAGCCAACTCCTGGAGAGAGTCCTGCAGATGGATGGCATCAGTGTAAGGCACCAACTGATCGAGTTTCTTTGAGCGATCAGCCAACTGCTTATAGTCGTCGCGCTCCTTATCCAGCAGACCGATAGCCTCGCCATAGCAACGGGCAGCATCGGAGTATTTCTCCATATCCCAGTAGATATCGCCAAGGCGAAGCAGGAGGACACCCTTCTCCACACCAGCACGAGTGGCTTTCTTGTTGCCTTTCTCATAAGCGATGACTGCATTGGTGGTGTCTTTCTGCAACATATAGATGTTACCGATGGCATAGTAAACCTGATCGAGATAATCCTTGTTGTTCTCGTTGCGAGCCATTCGCTTCAGACGCGAAATCATCTGCTTAGACTGTCCCTGCGCCATAACCTCGGTCATAGCGATGCGAGCATTGAACTCCAGTTCGTAAGGAGGATTCTGGCGGATAACCTTCTTGTAGGCTTTATATGCCTCGGTGTTGTTGCCGGTCTTGGCATAGAGTTGTCCGAGAAGGAAACACTCGCGCGCTTTCTGCTTCTTGCGCATCTCGTGCTTGATGACCTTCTTCAGGTAAGGAATAGCCTTATCGTATTCGCCAGTGTGGATGTAGTAATCGGTGTAGGTGTAGTCCCATTCCTTGCGAGCCGACCAATGCAGCGAGTCGCGCGACATATTACGAATCACATCCTCGGCATCATACAACCACCCCTCTTCGATATAACTCTTTGCGAGCCACGCACGGGCTTTTCCGTAGATGGCAGGCTGAGTCTGATACAGACGACTCATATATGCGAAGGTGGCTGCTGAGGCATCGAACTCGCCCTTATGGAACTGTGAGCGTCCCATGAGCATCCACGCCTTCCACATCATTGGATTGTACTCACGACGGCTCAACCACTCGATGTCTTTCTCTGTCTTGCGGCGTTTCTTGTTCCACTCAGGGCGCTTCTTGATGGAATGCAACTTGATGGTTTTCTCGCTCTTCTCGATAGCCCTGTCGAAATTGCCGGCACCGATTTTCTGGCTCTGCTTGTTGCCGACAGCATAGAGAGGAATCAGTTCGGTGTAGTTGTCCTTGTTGCCCTTCTCCTTTTCCAGAGAACCATCGATATATGCGAGAGTACCGTTGTAATAGGTGTTGTATTTGGCACTGAACGAATGCCAGAAGCGGGTTTTGCCAGTGTTTTTCTGGGTAGAACAAGCGGTGACGAGAATGAGCATCATTCCCATCATCACCAAAACGATATGTCCGCTGTTTCTTTTCACTGATTATATAAACGTAGTTTTATATAATTTATTGCCCACTATCGGTATAATTTATTATTTCGTTAATTCGCGAGGATGATATATTCGTCCTTCACCTGGTCGGGCATATTAATCTCACGCAGGATGAGACTGCGGTTCCAGGCTTTCACCTCATCAGGGCGCATTGTCTCCATCACCTCACGAAACTCCTCCGCCTCGTCATCGGTATAATCGTCGGAAGCACGTCCCTTGAAGCGGTCGAGTTCCTCGTCGTCGAAATACTCGATGTCCTTTACTGCGGCTTCCATCATACAGGTCTGCTCGCATTTGGCATTCTCGCCGTCGCAGGTGGAACAGTCGGTGCCAATCTCTATTTTTTCCTCCTTATCCCAAAGGAGCGATGCTCCGGCAGCAATGGTGCCGATAACAACGAGTGCTACAATGAGAATCCACATAATAAAGTTAAGAGTTAAGAGTTAAAAGTTAAGAGTTAAATATCATATTCACTCTAAATTACTCTATGCACCAGCCGGCTTTTTTCAGGTCGTGCCAATAATGAGGATAGGATTTGCTTACTACCTCGGGGTTGTTAATCTTTATTCCGTCGATGACAAACGCCAACGGTGCAAACGCCATCGCCATTCGGTGGTCTTCGTATGTATCGATGGCCTCCATTGTCGGTTCGCAGCGCTCTCCGTCCCATGTCAGTTCGTTGTCATTGTGATCATGGAGCACAAAACCGAGTTTACGGAGTTCCGCCTTCAACGCCTCGATGCGATCGGTCTCCTTGATTTTCAATGTCGAAAGACCGGTGAAGTCGAACGGGATGCCCATTCCGCAGCAAGTGCAGACAACAGTCTGGGCAAGGTCAGGACAACCGGAGAAGTCGAACTGAAGGCGAGGCAACGAGCGTCCGGTCTTGGTTAGGATTACCGTTGATGGTGTACCGTCGGTGCTCTGCTCAAAGGCTGTTTTGACGCCCAACAGCGAGAAGATATATTTCACCTTGGTGTCACCCTGCGGACTGTTGTCCATCAGTCCGGTGAGGCGGATTTCGGCATCTTCATCGTTGCAGAGAGCCATCATCTGATACCAGTAAGAAGCACCGCTCCAATCGCTTTCCACATAATAAGGACAAGGGGTATAAGGGCGTGGCTCGACATGGATGGTGTCAACATCGGTCCATTCAGCCTCGGCACCGAAATCGCGCATCATACCGAGGGTGAGGTCGATATACGGACGGGAAATGATGTCGCCCATGAGTTGCAGGGTGAGTCCGCGTTTCATCTTCGGACCAATCATCAGCAGTGCCGAGATATACTGCGAACTGACATCGCCTTTTATCTGCAACGAACCACCTTCGAGTTCCTTTCCGCTGATTTTCAGTGGTGGGAATCCCTCCTCGCCTACATATTCTATCTCCGCGCCTAATGTGCGCAGGGAGTTCACGAGGATTGCGATAGGACGGTGTTGCATGCGCTCAGTGCCAGTGATGACATGCTCGCCTGGGGTGACGCTCAGGAATGCCGTGGTGAAGCGCATGGCTGTTCCGGCAGCCTTGATGTTGATTTCGTAAGGCATATCGTTGAGCGCAGCCACCATCACATCGGTATCATCGCAATCGCTGAGATTGTCGAGTTTGCACTCACCACCAGCCAGGGCACTGATAACCAAGGCTCTGTTGCTGATGCTTTTCGAGGCTGGCAGCGATATCGTTTCGCGCAGAGTATGCGGTGCAAGTATGTTATATGTCATATTTATCATCTTTAATGTCAATCCGGAGTATCTACACCACCGGAATTTGTATTTTATACAAAAGTACACATAAAAAACGAATTCTCCAAATATAACACCAAAATAAGATAAATCACTTAACGAACCCAACTCGCAATTCGTACATTATTACCTGCAAATCGTAAAAAAAGAACCAAAAATCTATATTATCATAAAAAGCCTGCATTTTACCGCCCCAGCGCATTTGGTAATATAGAAATAATTGACTACCTTTGTAAAATAGAGAAACAACCAAACTGAAATAATATGAAAAAACTGTTCTTACTTATGGCTCTGGCAGTGGGTATTACTGCTCAGGCTAAGGATGTGAAGGTGACTTCACCTAACGGAAAAATCGCTGTAAGCATCAGCGACAAGGGTGGTTCACTCACCTACTCTACCGCTTTTGGCGGAAAAACAGTGTTCACACAGAGCGGTCTTGCCGTTCAGTTGGAGAAAAAGACTCTCGGCGAGAAGGCAAAGATCGGTGGCGTGGCAACAAAAAAGGTGCACGAGGTGCTGAAACCAGTGGTGCCTATCAAGCATTCCACCATCAACAACGACTACACTCAGGCTACCCTCTCGATGGCGGGCAACTACAAAGTGGAGTTCCGTGTGTTTGACAATGCTGTGGCTTACCGTTTCATCTTGAACGAGAAGGACTCGGTGAATGTTGTAAACGAGACCTTCAACCTGAAACCTACAGAGGAGATGAATGTTCACTATCAGCCTACTCAGATGGGAGGATACGAAACAAGTGACTGGGGATCAAACTCAGAAAGCGCTTATGAACACTGCATGCTCAAGGATTGGAAGTACGAAAGCAATTTTTCAGTACTCCCAGTTGCTCTCTCTTCTACAAAAGAGGATCTGCACATGCTCATCTCTGAGAGCGACTTGCGTGACTATTCCGGCCTCTACATCTGTGGCAATGGTGCCAATGACTGTCTCTCGGGCACCCTCATCCCTAACTACGAGGACTGGGTACTTGATGGCGAC
>JAZQOD010000057.1:0-11000 GCA_045627685.1 Prevotella sp.
CGTGCTCCGCGATGCTACTGCAACTGCTATCTATGGTTCAAAGGCAGCCAACGGCGTTATCATCATAACAACAAAGAAGGGCGATCAGGACCGCGTGAACGTTGCTTACAATGGTTATGTAGCATTCGACCAGATTCTCAACACATACGACATGTGCTCTGCAAAGGATCTCCGCGACTATGCTTCTGCTCACGGTCTTACTCTCAAGCAGGATGGTGGTGCTGACACCAACTGGCAGGACGAGGTTCTCCGCACAGGTATCAGCCACAACCACAATCTCTCTATCAACGGTGGTAACAACAAGACCACTTACATGATCAGCGCCAACCTCATGGAGCGCGAGGGTGTTGTAAAGATGACTGGTATGGACCGTTTCAATGTTCGTTCGCTCGTTTCTACAAAGACTCTCAAGGATCACCTCACTCTGAGCCTCGGTGCCAACTCAATGTACGGCAAGCACTTCGGTGTGCCAACAGGCAATGAGGGTGCTTCTGTTCTCGATGCAATGAACTACTACAACCCTACTCTCCCTGCAAAGGATGCCAACGGCAACTGGACAATCGGTGTTGGTTCAAAGAACTACAACCCATTGGCATTGATGGAGGAGAACACATCTGAGACTATCTGGAAGCGCAACCAGTTCATCGGCAAGACATCGCTCGAGATCATCAAGGGCTTGCTCTGGAATGTGAACTACTCATGGAGCAACTACCAGAGTACTTACAGTGGCTACAACACTCGTAACTCACAGCTCGAGGGTATCGGCAACAAGAACGGTCAGGCTACACGTAACACATACTTCGGTCGCGAGCAGACTTTCGAGACTTATGTGAACTACGACTTTGCTGTAGGCAAGAGCAAGTGGGGCCTCATGGCAGGTTACTCTTGGGAGGAAAAGAAGAACAACGATGGTTTCGGCCTCAGCGTAGAGGGCTTCTTCAACGACCTCAACACATGGAAGAACATGTCGATGGCTAACCAGATTCTCCCTATTCAGAACTCAGTACAGAGCGGTAACATCGAGAATATCCGCAACATCTCGTTCTACGGACGTTTGAACTACTCTTTCGACAGCCGTTACATGCTCCAGGCAAGTATCCGTCGTGACGGTTCTTCAGTATTCGGCAAGAACAACCGCTGGGGTACCTTCCCATCAGTTTCTGTTGCATGGAACATCATCGAGGAGAGCTTCATGAAGAACCAGAATGTATTCAGCAACTTGAAGCTCCGCGCTGGTTACGGTCTCTCTGGTAACGCTATGGGCTTCGATGCTTACTCTTCATACGAGACATGGGGCGCTACTGGTACATTCATTTACAACGGCAAGCCATATCGTACATACGGTGCTAACAAGAATGCTAACCCTGACCTCAAGTGGGAGACAACAGGTATGCTTAACATCGGTCTCGACTTCGCATTCCTCAAGGGACGTATCAATGGTACTATCGAGGTTTACGACAAGAAGACTAAGGACCTCATCTGGAGCTACCCTGTTTCTACATCACAGTACCCATACTCATGGATCGATGCTAACGTAGGTGAAATGACAAACCGTGGTATCGAGTTCACATTGAACGCTATCCCTGTTCAGACAAAGAACTTCATGTGGACCACAACTCTCAACCTCTCTCACAACAAGAACACTGTTGACAAGATGCAGAATGATGTATTCCATACAACAAACCTCACACAGGGTGACCCTATGGTATCAGGCGTTTCTGCAAACGGTTGGACACAGCGTATCATGGAGGGCGAGTCGCTCGGTACATTCTACACTTACCAGTATGCTGGCACAGTAAACGGACGTTCAGAGTATTATGTACTCGACGAGAACGGCAACCGTACTGGCGAGACAACAAACAACCCACAGCTCAAGGACCGCTCAATCACTGGTTGTGCACAGCCTAAGCTCAACGCTGGTTGGAACAATACACTGACATACAAGAACTGGAACCTCAACGCATTCATCACTGGCGTATTCGGCAATGATGTTTACAATGGTCCACGTGCTCACTACACATCTGCACAGATGTTCTCTGATGGCAAGAACGTTCTCAAGGAGTATCTCGACTATCCTGTAGGCGACGCTTCTGGTTCACTCCCATCTGACCGCTATATCGAGAAGGGCTCATACATCCGTCTGCAGTCACTCTCATTGAGCTACACATTCCGCAACTGCTTCAAGGACTGGTTGCAGGATCTCACTCTCTATGCTACAGGCAACAACCTCGTGACATTCACCAACTACAAGGGCCTCGACCCAGAGGTTAACCTCGGTGGTATCGACCCAGGTGTTGACTATCGTTGGAGCCGTTACCCACACACACGCTCATTCCTTGTTGGTGTGAAGATTAACTTCGGCGGTGGCAAGGCTAAGAAGGCTGACAGAACTGTTCCACAGTTCATTGAGAAGGTCATCGAGAAGCCAGTAGAGGTAGAGAAGGTCGTTACAAAGGAAGTGACCAAGGAAGTTTACACTGGCAATGGCGTACATGTAGTATGCTTCGCACAGGGCAAGTATGAGCTTACAGCAGAGGCAAAGGCAGAACTCGACAACGTAAAGGGTTCATGCGATGTTGTTGCCTACGCTTCACCAGAGGGCGATGTTGATGCTAACAAGACTCTCTCTGAGAACCGTGCAAAGGCTGTTGCCGACTACCTCACATCAAAGGGTGTCAAGGTAAACAAGGTTGCTGGCGAGGGTGCTAAGAACGAGGCTTCTAACCGTATCGCAATCGTAACTGTTAAGTAATTAAAGTTGAACAAAACTTAAAACGAATTTAAGATTATGAAATTAAATAAGATAGTTCTTTCAGCTGGATTATTTGCAGTTGCATTGACCGGCTGTACAGATCTTGATGTCAATGTAGAGTCTCAGTACACTGAGGACCCTACCGTAAACTCTGGCATCGACCCAATGATTGCCGTTGAGGCAAAGATGGCTGACGTTTATTTCCACCTCGCTGGAACATTCGGCCGTCGTTATATGGAGGCTCAGTGCCTCGCTTCCGACGAGTTCACCGCTCTCGCTTTCGATGGTGGTTACTACGATGATGGTACATACGCTCACCAGGCTCTCCACAACAGCAATGCCAACGATGCATCGCTCGACTGGTATGAGGCTGTCCTCGCTGGTATCACAAAGTCAAACGCTATCATGGAAGACCTCGGTGCAAGTGCTTCTCCAAAGATGAAGGCACCAGCTCGTGCTATGCGTGCATTCTATACATGGATCCTCATGGATAGCTTCGGCGATGCTCCTATCCTCGAGAAGGTTGATGCAGAGGGTGAGTCAACTCCACGTTCACCACGTAAGGAGGTTGCTCTCTGGATTGAGAAGGAGCTCAACGAGATCATCCCTGTACTTACAACTGACGTGACAGAGAACACCTACGGCAAACCAACCCGTTGGATGGCTGAGGCTCTCCTCGCTAAGCTCTATATCAACTGGCCTGTTTACACAGCAGAGTCTGTTGACAAGTATGATGCTGCTACTGCAGTAAACGAGAAGCTCGACGACTGTCTTGCATGTTGCGAGAACATCATCAACAGTGGTAAGTTCGACCTCGGAACAGGCAAGTATGCAGAGTATCGCTTCAAGTTTGCTCCAGACAATGGTGCTGACTGCAAGGACTTCATCTATGCTATGCCTTACGACGCGCTCACTCTCCAGGGCTTCCAGTATGCTCGTCCACGTACATTCAAGGATATGAAGAATATGCTTCCTAACGTGTACGGTTCTTCTGAGAAGTTCACACAGTCGTTCGGTGGTAACATGGTTGTTACTCCAGAGTTTGTTAAGCTCTACAGCCTCCAGGGCGACCAGCGTAACCTCAACATCCTCCGTGGTGACATCTTCATCCGCGATGCTCAGACTCTTCTCCCTACAAACGAGCCATTCATGTACAAGGACAAGCAGGTTCACTTCTCTGAGACTATCACTCTTGCTAAGCAGGACAACACCATCGATGTTGGTAACGATGCTAATGCTATCCAGCAGGGCTGCCACTCTATCAAGTGGTTCATCGTTCCTGACGACTACAACAACGGACGTAACCAGTCTAACGACCTGCCTATCTTCCGTTTCGCTGATATCCTTCTCATGAAGGCTGAGGCTCTCGTTCGTAGCGGTAAGGGTGATGCTATGGAACCATTCAATATGATTCGTGCTTATGCAAAGGCTCCACTGCTCGGTGGCGAACCAACCCTCAACGATATCTACGATGAGCGTGGTCGTGAGTTCTTCGATGAGAACTGGCGTCGTAACGATATGATTCGTTTCGGTCACTTCGAGGATGAGTTCTTCCCACACTACAATAACTTCCCTGATGCTAAGTTCGACAAGTTCCGCCGTATCTTCCCAGTACAGCAGAAGGTGCTCGACCTCAACCCAGGTTGGGAGCAGAACCCAGGCTATTAATTCATTAAATATTAACTCAAATACCACGGGTCATCACGTGCCCGTGGTATTTTAAAACATTTAGCTAAACTATGAGGAAAATCCTTTTATCCTTCATTTCCGTCATCGCTTTCGTTATCGTCAGCATTCCCAAAGCTTCTGCTTTGGTTCCTCCCCCATTGGGGGTTGGGGGGCTTCCTATCGCCTTCATCTCCGACGCCCATGTTCAAGATGTCGTTGGTCATCCTGAACTTGTGCGATCACAAGAGGTACAGGTGCAATCCACCCGTCTCTTCAATGAGAACTATTTCGCTCTCTGCGCAGCCCTCGACGACTGTGGCAAGAGAGGCGTAAAACTGGTAGTGATGCCGGGCGACCTTACCGACAACGGACAGATAGTAAACCAGGAATGTGTGCGCGACATTCTGAACAGATATGCCAAGAAATACGGCATGTCATTCTTTGTCTGCTTCGGCAATCACGATCCGTCACGCCCTTTCGGCAGCGACAACACAGGCAGCGACTTCCTCGCCTCTGACGGCAGCCGTAGAACAATAACCAGCATCCCATCATCGTTATCAGCCTCCGTTCCCAGCGCTTCTACGCTGGTCTCTCCCCCTTTGGGGGCTGGGGGGCTTCCTTTCCGCGGAGCGACCATCGAGGAGCAAACTCTCTGCTACCGTGACTTCGGTTTCTATCCACAAAAGAAATATCGCTACTGGGCTACCCCATACAGCAGTTACACCTTCGACAACTACTCTTACAAGAAAGCATCGAAGGAGGCTTCGATGAAGAACCGCCAGTATCTCATCAACGACACGCTGAAGGCTCTTGATGCAAGCTATGTCGTTGAACCTGTTGATGGTATCTGGTTGCTTGCCCTCGACGGCAGTGTGTACTTCCCAAAGGGCATGAAGGACGGCAAGATGGAATATAACGGTTCGGAACTGGGCTACAACAACCTCCTTGCTGGGCGTAAGCACCTCGTGGGATGGATAAAGAGCATCACCACCGAGGCAAAGAAACGTGGCAAGACACTCATCACCTTCTGCCACTACCCTCTCGTTGACTTCAATGACGGGGCATCGGAATATATTGCCCGTTCGTGGGGACCGACGAAGTTCGATCTGCACCGTTCGCCTAATGCCGACGTGACAAAGGCTCTCATGGATGCCGGTGTGCAGTTGCATTTCGGTGGTCACATGCATGTGAACGACACTGGCGTGAAGACCGACGGCGAACATACGCTTGTCAATATCCAATGTCCATCGCCGGCTCTCTATGTGCCTGCATATAAACTCCTTACCATAAAAAGTGCTCAGCAGTTCTCCGTTGAGACCATAACCCTCGACGATGTTCCTGGCTTCGATACTCTGTTCCCTCTCTACCAGAAGGAATACGACTATGATGTGGCTCACGGCAAACAACCGATATGGAGTATCGAGGCATTGCAGTCGAAGACATATAAGGAGTTCTGCGACTGGCAGTTCCGCGACCTCACCCGTGTGCGCTTCATCCCTCGCGACATCCCAGCAAAGCTCCGCGAGAAAATGAGCAGCGGTATCGGTTTTGAGATAATGCTCGACCTCTACCGCCTTCGTTATGCAGGACAGCTCACAACCGACAATGGCTACATCACAGAGGAGAAAATTGCAGCATACCGCGAGTTCTTCGAAAAGGAGAAAGCCTCAACCGATGATAAAGAGTATATTGAGCAGATTGAATCCTTGGAAGGAATGTTCGACTGTTTCCTGAATGAGGAGCCATGCATTAACTTCGATATTGACTTCACATCACCCGAACCCATTAAAGCTCTGAAATAACATGAAAAGAAACCTATTACTGACTGCATTACTGAATATAGTATTTGTTTGCATACCATCCGTTGCTATCGCCCTGACTCCTCCGGAGGGTCTCCCCTCTCCTTGTGGGAGAGGGGCTGGGGGTGAGGCTTCCCCCTTCGGGGGCTGGGGGGCTTACGTTGACCCTCGTATCGGCAGCGAAGGCTTAGGTCGCACATTCCCTGGACCATCAATGCCTTTCGGAATGTGTAAGCCTGGTCCTGACTGTGTGAACATGCCAAACTCTGGTTGGGCACCAATGCCTGTTGCTGTCACTGGTTTTTCGCAGACTCATGTGAGCGGTACTGGCGGTGGACAGAAATACGGCAATATCCTCATACAGCCGTTCCTCGGCAAACTCGAAGGTGTTTCACATCCACAGGTTCGCAAGAGTGAGGATATCTCCCTCGGCTACTACAAAACCGTTTACGAGAACGGCATCCAGACAGAGATAACCACCTCCGACCGCTGTGCTTTCTACAGAATAACTTCCCCCTCGGGGGAAAGAGGGGGGCTCCTTGTTGATGCCGCCCACTTCCTCGGCGAGGATACCATCATTCCAAACAAACGCGAGACACAGCAGTTTGTTGGCAGTGAGGTGGAGATAATCAACGACCACGAGATTCGTGGCTACACTTCCGTGCGTGGTGGCTGGAACGACGGTGATGCCTACACCATCTATTTCTGCTTGCAAAGCGACAAACCGTTCATTGAGAAGAAGGCATTCCGCAATGAGCCTCAGCTCGGCAAGGGCACAAAGTCATGGGCGTTGGTGCGATTCGCCGAGGGCGAGGTGAATGTCAAGGTGGGCATCTCTTGTGTGAGCAGTCTGAAGGCTCGCGAGAATATCCCTGCCGTCGATTTCGACACACAGCTGAGCATTCTCCGCAACGAATGGGAGAAATACCTGTCGCGCATCGAGATAAAAGGAACAGAGAAGCAGAAACGAATGTTCTATACCGGAATCTACCACACGATGCTGATGCCTGTTGACCGAACTGGCGAGAATCCTAAATGGACTGAAGCGCCTTACTATGACGACTACTACGCCATATGGGATACATATCGCACATCGTCACCGTTGCTCACACTGATATGTCCTGACAAGGAGCGCGACATAGTGAACTCGCTCCTCAATATTTATAAGCGCGAGGGATACATGCCTGATGCCCGTAGTGGCAACTGCAACGGTCGTACACAGGGTGGTTCGAATGCCGAGGTTGTCATTGCCGATGCTTTCGTGAAAGGTCTTGAGGGTATTGACTACGAACTGGCTCTTGAGGCGATGCTCAAGGACGCCCTTGTGGCTCCTGGAGGCAACGAGGAGAAAGAGGGCCGTGGTGGTCTTCATGAATACAACACCCTCGGATATATCCCTTACGGCATCGATCGTGCGGGTAACCGTACCATCGAATATGCCTACAATGACTACTGCATTGCTTTGGTGGCGAAAGGTCTGGGACGCGAGGATATCTACGAGCGTTTCATGCGACAGTCGGCAAACTGGAAGAACCTCTGGCGTAGCGATTATGAATTCGATGGAATGCGAGGTTTCATCATGCCGAAGGATAAGGATGGCCAATGGCTTGACGACGTACCTTGGGGCAAGTCGAAGGTGTTCACCCCTACTATCAAATACGAACCAACGACAAAGGTGGCTCCGTGGTATATTCCTTGGTGGAGCACTTTCTTCTATGAGGCTACATCGGAGGAATATTCGTTGAGCATTCCGCATGATGTGCCGGGACTGATTGAGGCTTGTGGGGGTAAGGAACAGTTCAAGCAGCGACTCGACCTGTTCTTTGAGAAGAACTACTATAATGTTGCCAACGAACCATCGTTCATGACTCCGCTGCTCTACCACTGGATTGACCGTCCGGATTTGAGTACAGCCCGCGTTCACCAGATCATCCGCGACAATTACGATGACACTCCGAACGGCATTCCTGGAAATGATGACAGTGGTGCGATGTCTTCATGGCTTGTATTCAACATGCTCGGATTCTATCCTAACGCCGGACAGAATCAGTATATCGTTACAGCTCCGATTATTCCTGAGTATACAATCCATCTGAGCAATGGAAAAGACTTCCATGTTTCTACTTCAAAGAAAGCACAACAGAAAATGTTCCTCACTCACGAGGATATCATATCAGGAGGTGAAATGCTGTTGGCACCAGCAAGATTTATTGCAGAGAAACCTGCAGCGAATGAAGCAATAGTAACAGGAGGCAAGCAGTCGGAACATAGTTTGGCATTCACACTTAATCGACAATTCAGAACATGGACTTTCAATTACAAGTTCGATGGCGATACTCTTTATATGGATTGTAATGGCGCTACTTACATCATTCCACGCAGTGCTGTAGAAAACGCTGACCATTTCTGTTGGGATAGTCCTCAAAAAGGAAATCCGACATACCACACTGATGGTACTTTCGCCTTCATCTCAAAGAAAGCCTTCAACGATCTGAAGCAAAATGGCGTCTTCACCTACGACACCATCACATGGCGCATGATTGCCGAAGACGAGGAGTCAATAACAGTACGCGCCGACCTCGACCGTACCATTATGAGAATAAGCAAGCATCATGACCTCCCAATAGTCCTCGAAATGAAGGGGAATCCGTTGGGAATAGATTGGAGTCTATAACTTCACATATATCTTCCTCTTCCACAGCACATAGCCTATCGCGTAGAGGATTCCAACTATAACAAGTGCATAGCAGGCAGAGGTGATTCGTGGGTCGAATGGCACACAGAATCGCACTGCTGTGTAGATATATTCTGGTATATTGAAACGCCAGCCGATGATGACGAGCAACTCACTGGCTGCGTACAATGCCAATGGGTTGACGCCAAACACCTGGAACGGCTGTGCCCATCTGGTCTTGCCCTTCACATCGATGACATACATAAGTAATCCGAGAAGCAGCGATGCCATGCCACAGGTAACGAGCACATAACTTGGACTCCAGATGCGCTTGTTGAGCGGCAGACCGAAAGAGAGCAGATAACCCGCAAAGACAAGCACAGTACCTATAAGGAACAGGCTGATGAGTTTCTTGTCTATGTCCGTGGCTTTCTTTATCATCATTCCGCAATAGAATCCGATGAGTGCGTGGGCTATTCCCGAGATGGTGCCTACCAGTCCCTCAGGATCGACAGGGTGCTTGGTATAGAGATGCTCCTTGCCGAACAGACTGATATCGACTCGTGCAAGGATATTCGTTGCAGAGTCGTTCTCATAGCCATGACCCCAGATAAGGATTGCGGAATATACCACAAGCAGGGTGATAATGGTATGCACGGTGTATTTATGGTTGCAGAACAGGGCAAAGAGCGACACTCCACAATAGCACAGTGCTATTCGTTGCAGCACTGCCCATATACGCAGGTGGTCGAAGCACCATGGATCGCCCCACACGGCATGGTCAAACCAATGGATGAACACACCGAGGAAGAACAGCAACACCGTTCTGCGCAGTATCTTCACCACTGCCGGCATTGTGGCAGTGAAGTTATATTTCGACAGCGACAGATATGTTGACACTCCCATGATGAACAGGAAGAACGGGAATACCATATCGCACACGGTCATTCCGTTCCACTCCACATGGTTGAACATCTTGAACGACTCGCCATAACCGTTGTTCACAAAAATCATTCCCGCCACGGTCATACCACGCAGGATGTCAAGGGATAGTAAACGCCCCCCTCCGACTCCCCCCCTTATGGGGGAGTGATTTGAAGTTACATTTTTCATACCTAGCTAATTTTCATTTTTCACTTTTCACTGTTCGCTTTTCACTTCCACAAAGGAACCTCATCACCTTCTGGGCGATTGCTACGGGATCTCCTTCTGGCTTCGAAGAATATTCATCATGTCGCAAGGTCCATGGTTCTTCGATGGCATACCAGTCGATTTCCGGGCCTTTTGGCAATGCCATAGAGAACAGTTCAGATTCGGTCTTGTTGGCATTAACACCACCACCGAGGGCATCCTCGTTTGGTAGAGTGTTGTCGCGCATCTGATCGGCGAGAGCCTTGAAATAAGTTGCCCAGCGCACATAATAGAAATCCTTCAACAGTCCCTGCCACTCTTTGTTGGCATAGTCTCTCAGGCCACCCTGGTCGGCACACACACGGTTGCCCCATGTGGTGATCTGCACACGGGCGTTCCATTCGTAGAGGTTCTTTTCCTCAAGGGTATTACCGAGTTGGCGTGCCTGTTCTGTGCGTGTTCCCAGTCGGAACTCCGGACGGGTGGCAAGGAGTTCATCTTGCAAAAGGAGCATCTCCAAAAAGCGCCTTGCATCGACATCAAACTCTCCACGAGAGAAGGCATTATAGTCGGCAATGGTTTTGAGATACTGGCGGCGACCTTGGTCGGCGAGTGCCTGACGGACGATATCCACAAGGTCGTACTCATAGTTGTTATTACCACAGTATTTGTCGGCAACACTTGCGATCTTCTCTGCTGCCCGCTTGGTGTCGGCAGGATCATAGTAGTTGCGCATCTTCGACCAACTCTTCACCTGGAAGTTGTTCAACGAAGGACGACCGCAGAAGATACTCTCGTGAGGGCCTTGCTGGTTGTTGCCCATCGGACAATTATAAATGGAGTTGATGAGGATATTCCATGCCTCGAGGAGCACAGGATCGTCGACTCCATAGCGTGCCTTCACATAACCTTTTATCCACTGTTCTTTGGTGAACGGTTCGTTTCTCCATGGCAACTCGCTCATCAGTTCGAACAT
>JAZQOD010000058.1:0-3029 GCA_045627685.1 Prevotella sp.
CGACCATATCATAGATATGGGTCCTGAGGGCGGCCGTGCTGGTGGTGAGGTGATGTTCCAGGGTACTCCAGAGGAAATGGCGATGTGCAAGAAAGGTCATACATCCGAATTCGTGAAGAAGAGCCTCACCCCCCGCCCTCCCCAAAAGGGAGGGAACCAAGGAAAATAGCTCTTGCTGAACCAATACTTATAAATAGGTATTTAGAAGTAAACACTTGCGAGTTGCGATAAATATTGCTAACTTTGTAACATGAAATTATCTGATTTACATACTGGCGATCGTGCTGTCATCGTGAAGGTGACGGGCCACGGCGGTTTCCGCAAGCGTATTGTGGAAATGGGATTCATCAAAGGCAATGTCGTTGAGGTGCTCCTCAACGCGCCACTCCAGGACCCTGTGAAATACAAACTCATGGGCTATGAGGTCAGTCTGCGTCATTCTGAGGCTGACATGATTGAGGTGTGCCTGCCTGACGAGTCGCAGATAATACAGGACAATAAATATCCCGACCAACTGTCGTGCGACACAGCATATATAGGAAAGGAATGGACCGAAAACCGCCATATCATCAATGTGGCGCTGGTGGGCAACCCGAACTGCGGCAAGACATCGCTGTTCAACTTCGCGTCGGGTGCTCATGAGCATGTGGGCAACTATTCCGGTGTGACGGTCGATGCGAAGGAAGGTGTGGCAGAGTTTGAGGGCTATACCTTCAACCTCGTCGATCTGCCGGGCACATACTCGCTGTCGGCATACTCGCCAGAGGAGTTGTATGTGAGAAAGCAGATTGTAGAGCAGGTGCCTGATGTTATCGTGAATGTGGTGGACGCAAGCAACATTGAGCGCAACCTCTACCTCACCACCCAACTCATCGACATGCACCTGCGAATGGTGTGCGCATTGAATATGTATGACGAGTGCGAGAAACGTGGCGACCGCCTCGAGGTGAACACCCTCGCCCAACTGATGGGTGTGCCGATGATTCCTTGTTCGTTCAAGGAAGGCAGAGGTGTGCAGGAACTGTTCCATACCATTATCCGCATCTACGAGAACCGCGAGGGTACCATCGAGAACTACCGTCATATCCACATCAACCACGGTCATGAGATTGAGGACGGCATTGCCCATATTCAGAAGTACCTGAAGAAGGTGCCAAACGTGCGCGAGAAGTACTCTACCCGATTCCTTGCCATAAAACTGCTGGAGAGGGACAATGACATAAAGGACTATGTCAGTCATCTGCCTCATGCCGAGGAGATATTCTATGAGACGGTTGTTGCCGACAAGCGTGTGCGCGAGGAGATGCACGAGGATACCGAGACGGCTATCATGGATGCCAAATACGGATTTATCCGCGGTGCATTGAAGGAGGCGAAGCACCAGACGGGTGCGCAGAAGGACACATACGAGACTACCCATAAACTCGACCGACTGCTCACCAACAAATACATCGGTTTCCCGCTGTTCGTGCTTATCCTGTTCCTCATGTTCCATGCCACATTCACCCTGGGACAGTATCCTATGGACTGGATAGAGATGGGTGTCGATGGCTGCAGCACTATAGTGTCGATGCTCTTGCCTGACGGAATGCTGAAGGACATGCTCACCGATGGTGTCATCGGCGGTGTGGGATCGGTCATCGTGTTCCTACCGCAGATTCTCATCCTCTACACCTTCATCTCGTTCATGGAAGACTCGGGATATATGGCTCGTGCGGCGTTCATCATGGACAAGCTGATGCACAAGATGGGACTCCACGGCAAGTCGTTCATACCGCTCATCATGGGTTTCGGTTGCAACGTGCCAGCTATCATGGCGTGCCGCACAATAGAATCGCGCCGCTCACGACTGGTGACAATGCTCATCCTGCCACTCATGAGTTGCTCCGCGCGCCTACCTATTTATATTATGATAGTAGGCACATTCTTTGCGGTGCAGTATCGCTCGCTGATTCTCATCGCACTGTATGTCATCGGTGTGATACTGTCGGTAATAATGAGCCGTGTGTTCTGTCGCTTCGTGGTGAAGGGCGACGACTCACCATTCGTTATGGAGTTGCCGCCATACCGTTTCCCAACATTGAAAGCCATCGGTCGCCACACATGGGAGAAGGGAAAGCAGTACCTGAAGAAGATGGGTGGTATCATCCTCGTGGCAAGTATCGTGGTGTGGGCATTGGGCTATTTCCCTCATAATGAGAGTCTTACACGCCAGCAGCAACAGGAACAGAGTTATATCGGACATATAGGCAAGACCATCGAACCGATATTCATCCCTATGGGCTTCAACTGGAAACTCGATGTGGGTATTGTGTCGGGCATTGGTGCGAAGGAGATTGTGGCATCAACATTGGGTGTGCTCTATTCCGACGATGACTCGTTTGGTGATGACGACTCGTTCAGTGAGGAGAACACAACGAAATACCAACGGATGCGCAAGCAGATGGAGAACGATGGTATCACGCCACTCGCGGCATTCTGTTTCCTGCTGTTTGTGCTGATATACTTCCCTTGTGTGGCAACGATTTCAGCCATCAAGGGCGAGACAGGCAAATGGAAGTGGGCTGTCTTCGTGGCCGGATACACCACAATCCTCGCGTGGGTGGTATCAGCACTCGTCTATCAAATAGGAAACTTAATTGTATGATAAGTGAAAAGTGAACAGTGAAAAGTGAAAAATCCAGATTTGCTTTTCTTACAAGAGCAATGTATTGCAAATACAAAGGAGCACTCCGATTGGAATGCTCCTTATATATTATTTATACAAGTTTCGTAAGTTGCCTTACGGCAAGAAATCTTAGCCCTCTTACGAGGGGAAATCTAATCCCCTTTGGGGAAATCTTTATTTAGGAAATATTTATATAAACAGATTTCCAAGCGAAGCGCCAAAAAGATTTCCGGCTTTAGCCGCACAGATTTCTCGCGCAGCGACATGATAATCAAACCATTCGTAACTTGCGAAAGTTGAATTATTTATCTTTTACAGTGATAGAACCATTTTACTCCCTTCCCTTTGGGAAGGGTTGGGG
>JAZQOD010000059.1:0-2334 GCA_045627685.1 Prevotella sp.
GGCGAGAGTGTGGGTGATAAGGTTGAACGAACCACCATAGAGGTTGTCGGCTGCAACGATATGATCGCCAGCTTGGACGATATTCTGGAGAGCATAGGTGACGGCTGCTGCTCCACTGGCTACTGCCAATCCGGCAACACCACCCTCGAGAGCGGCTATACGGTCTTCGAAGACTCCCTGGGTGGATGTGGTGAGACGGCCGTAGATGTTGCCTGCATCGCGAAGACCGAAACGGTCGGCGGCATGCTGCGAGTTATGAAAAACATACGAGGTGGTCTGATAGATAGGTACAGCGCGTGAATCGGTTGTTGGATCGGCTGCCTCCTGGCCCACATGAAGGGCGAGGGTCTCAAGATGATGCTTAATAGTTGTCATAATCGTATATATTTTTATTTATTTTGTTATCGTTATCGTCATTGTAGCGAAGCGTATCGTTCCTCCGAATTTTCTGCTGCAAAGTTAATAATATAGAATAAATTATGCAAGATGCTTGTGTAGTTAAGAAAAAATATGTAATTTTGTAGTGTTATTGCAGAATATTGTTCTAAAAACCAACTAATATGGCTGTCGAAAAAGAATCCTACCGGCTTGATGAAAAGGATATGGACATACTGAGGGCTTTGCAGCAGAACGCCCGACTGACCAATAAGGAACTGGCATCGAAGGTTCATCTCTCGACGACTCCAACCTTTGAGCGTATGAAGCGCTTGGAGCGTTTAGGGTTTATCAAGCAGTATGCCACTATCCTCGATGCAAATATGCTGAATAAGGGCTTTGCTGTGTTTTGTAGCATCAAACTGCGCCGATTGAACAGCGATCATGCTCTTGCCTTTACGGATATGATAAAACAAATACCCGAAGTGACGGAGTGTTACAACATATCAGGCTCGTTCGACTATCTGTTGCGTATCCAGTCGCCCGATATGCGTACCTATCAGCAGTTGCTGCTTAATGTCATCGGACGTCATGAGAACATCGCTGCTTTGGAATCAACCTTCGTCATGGAGGAGATAAAACATCAGTACAGCGTCAGTGTGTAAATATGAAGCATTAAACAACAAATTTATAAACAACCAATTATGAAAAGACTAACACTTATGGCGGTTGCATTGACAATGGCAATGATGTCAATGGCACAGACTGCCGACAAGTTTATTGATGACCTGATGTCACGAATGACATTGGAGGAGAAAATCGGTCAGCTGAACCTGCAGCCTGCCGGAGAGGTTACTACTGGTGGTGCTATGGACACTAACATCGGCAAACTGGTGGCTGACGGAAATATGGGTGCTATACTCAACCTCAGTGGAAAGGATCGTATTCGTGCCATCCAGCAGGTGGCAGTGGAGAAGAGCCGTCTTGGTATTCCACTCCTCGTGGGACTGGATGTCATCCACGGCTATCGCACTATCTTCCCTGTACCATTGGCACAGTCATGCAGTTGGGACATCGAGGCAATAGAGGCTGGAGCGCGCATTGCTGCTGAGGAATGCTCGAGCGATGGTATCAGTTGGACTTACAGCCCTATGGTTGACATCTGTCGTGATGCACGATGGGGACGAATCATGGAGGGCAACGGCGAGGACCCGTACCTCAGTGGTCTGATTGGTGCGGCACTGGTGCGTGGCTATCAGGGCGACCTCACCGGCAAGCACGACATCCTGGCATGTCTGAAGCATTTTGCACTCTATGGAGCAGCCGAGGCTGGTCGTGACTACAACACCGTGGATATGTCACATCTCCAGATGTTCAATAGTTATTTCCCTCCTTACAAGGCATCCGTAGAGGCAGGCGTGGCAAGTGTGATGACAAGTTTCAACCTCGTTGACGGTCAGCACGCTACAGCCAACCCATGGCTTGTGGACAATGTGCTGCGTAAGATGTGGGGCTTCAATGGATTTGTTGTGACCGACTATGCGTCGATAGCAGAGATGACACCTCACGGTTTCGGTAACCTGAAGGACAACGGTGCAAAGGCTATGAAGGCTGGTACAGATATGGATATGTGTTCTCTGTCGTTCCTCAACCACTGCAAGGAGATGCTTGCCGAGGGACTTATCACCGAGCAGGATATCGATCAGGCATGTCGCCGTGTGCTCGAGGCAAAATACAAGATTGGACTGTTTGACGATCCTTATAAGCACTGCAACATGACCGACAAGGAACAGAAGAAGCACACCTTCACCGCAGAGCACCGTAAGGCTGCACGCGAGATGGCTGCTGAGACTTTCGTGCTGTTGAAGAACGAGGGTGATGTGCTTCCTTTGAAGAAACAGGGAAAGATTGCACTCATCGGTCCAAATGCCAACACCACCCGTGGTATGCTCGGTTCAT
>JAZQOD010000060.1:0-6007 GCA_045627685.1 Prevotella sp.
TGTTGATCTATGATTTTATAATCCATGTGAAAGCATATATAGTATGCAGTAAACTGATTCGACAGCAAAATTACAGAAAAGATTTTATTTGTGCAAATATAGCCGCGAGAAAAATCAGCAATACACCGATAAATAAAGGAAGTGATATACTATTTGGCACAGAGCCAAAAGGGATTTATTACATAAATCTCACCATAAATTCTTTTTGCATTTTGTGCCCAATTGTATATCACTTCATAAATAAGAAACACGGGATTTCTCTGGTAGGATTAAATTCCGGGGCGATTGTTTGTGTGTTTCAAAGAAAAATCGTATTTTTGCAGATAGTATATAATAATGTGTCCATTTTCTACAAAATAAATCTATGCTACAGATACGCTGCACGAATAATATGGTGACAAAGGAATTCCCGGAGGGTACATCACTGCTGGAAATCCTGAAAGAGTTTCCCGAACTGGAATTCAAATACCCGGTGGTATCAGCCAAAGTGAACAAGGTGAGCCAAGGACTGAAATTTCGCGTGTTCCAGAACCGCGATGTGGAGTTCGTGGATATCAGCGACTCGAGCGGTATGCGCGTGTATACCCGCTCGCTGTGTTTCGTACTCTACAAAGCGGCACAGGATGTGTTCCCTGGTAGCAAACTGTTCGTGGAGCACCCTCTGTCGAAGGGCTACTACTGCAATTTCAAGAAGCACAACGGACAAGGCTTGGAGGATGGCGACATCGAGAAGATAAAGGCTCGCATGAAGGAAATCGTGGCTGAGGATATGCCGTTCCATCGCAAGGAGGCTACTACGGAGGAGGCGATTCGCGTGTTCCGTGAGCGTGGCTTCGCCGACAAGGTGAAACTGCTGGAGACCTCGGGCGAACTGTACAGCGACTACTATACTCTGGGCGAGACTGCCGACTATTACTACGGCTGTCTGGTGCCATCAACGGGATATGTCACCTTGTTTGACTTACAGCCTTGCGAGAGCGGTATGCTGCTGAGGGTGCCTGACAAGAACGAGCCTGACCATCTGGCGGAGTTCATACCGATGCCGCGCACTTTCGAGGTGTATGCGGAGAATGTGAAATGGAACATCATCATGCGCCAGTCTAATGTGGGCGATCTGAACAAACATTGCCAGAAGGGGCGTGCTTCGGAACTGATACAGGTGTCGGAGGCTTTGCAGGAGAAGAAGATAGTGAAAATTGCGGAGGAGATTGACAGCCGTTACCGCGATGCGGAGAACCCTGTGAAACTGGTGCTCATCACTGGTCCATCGAGTTCAGGAAAGACAACATTCTGCAAACGATTGTCGATACAACTCTTAGCCTGCGGACTGCGACCGATATCATTCTCGACCGACGACTATTTCGTGAACCGTGTGGATACTCCGAAACTGCCTAACGGCGACTATGACTTCGATAACATCGCTGCCGTGGACACTGCACTGCTGTCGGAGCATCTGTCGCGACTGATGAAGGGCGAGAAGGTGGAGGTGCCGGAGTATAACTTCACCACCGGCAAGCGCGAATACAACGGAAAGAAACTGCAACTGACGGACAACCGTGTGCTCATCATAGAGGGTATCCATGCGCTGAACCCTATGCTGACGGCACAGATTGACGACAGACTGAAATACAAGGTGTATATCTCGGCTCTGACATCAGTGTCGATTGACGACCACAACTGGATTCCTACCCGCGACAACCGACTGCTACGTCGTATCATCCGCGACTATAACAAGGGTGCTTTCACGGCTCGCGAGACGATAGCACAGTGGAAGAATGTGTGTGCGAGTGAGGAGAAATGGATATTTCCATATCAGGAGGCTGCCGATGTGATGTTCAACTCGGCACTGAACATCGAGTTTGCAGTGCTTCGCAACCACGCCGAACCGATACTGCGCTCGGTGCCTCGTAACTGCAAGGAATATTCGGAGGCACACCGACTGTTGAAGTTCATCCATTACTTCACCCCAGTGAGCGACCAGGAGATTCCACCGACATCAATAATGCGCGAGTTCGTGGGAGGATCAAGTTTTAAGTATTAGGGAATTTCCTCATGTGTTTAGGGAAAACCATTTTGCAGGGTGAAATAATCGTACTACTTTTGCATCAGAAAAAAACAAAAGTATCACAATTAAAAAACAAATAATATGAAAAAGTTATATACACTGTTCACAGCGATGATAATCGGCTTGGGCACAATGATGATGACATCCTGCGACGAGGACCAGATGATAGGTATGAACCTCGAGGGTACCTGGGTAGGAAATATGTATATGGTTACAGAATGGAGCGGTCGCACATACAAGGCTACTGAGTCGGAGATCACTTTCACATCGGATCCATTCCGCAACACCAAGGGCTACGGCTACTGGGTTGACCGTTACAGCGGTTACAGATGGGACTATGTGGCTAACCACATCAGATGGAGAGTACAGAACCGTACATTGTATGTTTACTTCGAAGAGGATCGCTACGAGATTGCTATCTACGACTTCCGCGTGAACAACAACCGTTTCCAGGGCTGGATCGACAGCGATGACGGTGAGTCACTGAAGTTCGACCTCGTGAAGGTTTACAACTATGAGTACGACTGGGATGACTACGACTACGGTTGGGGCTACTGGGACTACTACTATACCGAATGGGCAAAGGATGGAAGTGCATTCAACGAGTTCGATATGGTAGAGGACGCAAAGCAGCACAGCAATAATAACAATAATAACAATGCTGGCAGCAAGGACAACAAGCCAATACGTCATATAGTGAAATAGAAGACCCCCTCCATCTCCCCCGTGAGGGGGAGGGCTATGAAGATACTCTTTCTGACAGTGCGCCCCGCTAAGAAGGGTAATAAAGTTACATAATAATAGAGTTAGCCCCTCTTCCTTTTCAATCAGGAGGAGGGGCTTATAGTTTATTAAGAAATTACTTGCTCGCGTTTGTGGCTCGCGCCAAAAAGGGTAACTTACAACCCTCCCCCTTCTTCTGTCCTACGAGCGAAGCGGCAGAGCCGAGCGACGGGGGAGATGGAGGGGGGCTCGGGGTCTTTTTATTTATATTGCAGCTCTCCTCCGTTTTGTATCTGCGAATGCTTTATGGTGTTTCCTTTCAGTTTCTTGCCATTGAGATATATCGCCTTGACTGCTGTGCCGGTGCCTTCACGGGTGATATGCAGTGTGCCACCAGAAGAGAGGCGGAGGGTGATATCACTGTAAGCCGGTGGGAGGAGATAGTAATAGTCCTGACCGGCATTAGGGAAGAGACCTATACCCGTGAACACATACCACGAACCCATAGCACCGGAGTCTTCATTGTCGCAGAAACCACCTTCGAGCGAGAAGTTCTTATGACGCAGACTACTTACATACTGGGCGGTGAGGTCGGGACGGTCGCAGTGATGGAAGATGAACGGCGAGAGGAATCCAGGCTCGTTCCACAAAGCGATATGCTCATGATCGAAACCATAGCACAGTCTTTCCACCATCTTCTTCTTTCCTCCAGAAAGGCGTATGAGCGATTTGAAGTCATGCGGGGTGAAGAGCGAGTAGGTCCATGAGTTGCCTTCATAGAAATATTCCACCCACGAAGCATACACCTTTGACGGAGAGAACACCCCACCATGCTTATCACCGCACCACTGACCATTCTCACGGCGTGGCTGGATAAAGCCATAGATATCGGCATCAGGATCCTTCAACGAGGTATTAAATAATTTCTGCCAGTTCTTAGAACGGCGGAGCATCTTTTTCGCAAAGGCTTTATCGCCCATCATCTTCGCCACCTCGGATACACAATAGTCGTTGTAGGCATACTCCATGGCATTGGAACACGACATGAGGGTATCGACCTCAGGTTGCCAGCCCATTCGCTGATATTGAGTAGAACGATTGTTGAGGGCGCTCCATTTCAACCATCGGTAAGCCTCATCGCGGTCGAAGCCTCCTACCCCTTTCACAAAGGCATCAGCAATGACATTCTCGACATCATCGCCACCCTGACGCCAGTCCCATTCGAGCGACGAGGTGAAGGTCGGGGTGCACTTGCCGTCATTCTGATAACGGAGGAGGAACGAGCGGATGGTCTTGCTGACGAATGGTTCATCGATGAGCGTGAGGAGCGGATAGCATGTACGCCATGTGTCCCAGATACAATAATGATCGTCGATGTTCTCGCCACCGAAACGAGGATTGTCATCGGTTCTGTCGCGTGGCATCACCATTGAGAAATACAACGAGGTGTAGAAGAGTTGCTTCTCCTCGTCGGTGCCTTGAATCTGTATCTTATCCAAGGCCTTGTCCCATGCCTCACGGGCGTTATCTCTCAGTGTGCCGAAGCCCTTGCCGAGACACTCTTCACGGAGATACTGGCAGGCATTGCTCTCGGAATTGAGCGATACTGCCACATACAGGTCTTTTGCCTTGTCGTCGGAAGTGATTGGTTTTATCTGGGCGAAGAGTCGTGAGATATTACCCTGACCAGCACCGATGGCTGCCTGCTGGAGATTGAAATGTGGTGAGGAGATGGCGAAATAAATCTTGTAGGGTTCCTCACTGCCGAAACCGCCTTTGTAGGTGCCATAGCCACAGAGCATCTGGTTGCGAAAATCGTAGTGGATGTTTCCACCAAGGAACTCGCCGTGCTGCTCGGGCACTATATGTTGCGACAAGGAGTGTGCCACATCGAGAAGGAGTGTCGGTTCGTCGGCACTATCTACAGGCAAGTAGGTGAAGCGATAGGCTGCCGAATGATGATGCGGAGCCATCTCGCAGAGGATATTATAGCGACGAAGGAGGCACTTATAATAATAAGGTGTAGCCACCTCGCTGGAGATGTCGGAATCATGACCGTCTTCCTCGGCATTGAAACCACGCTGTGGAGAGAGGAGTATCTGTCCGTATCGTCCCCAGCCTGTTCCCGACACATGCAACTGACCGAAGCCACGCACCGGTTCGCCGGGCTTATAGCCATCGTGACCACCATTGCGAGTCTGTGGCGAAGGGGTGATGGAACCGTGAGGCAACTGTGGACCGATAACACAGTTGGAATTGCCCTGCTGTCCCATAGACAGATTGACATACTGGCTCTGTGCGATACAAACGCCCACACAGATTATGAGAAAAGATACGGAAAGGAGTCTCTTCATATACAGCTCGTTTGTTTTATTCATTGACCATCGGCTTCACCATTACCTGACGCTGGGTGCTCACCGGGAAGAAACGGAACGAGCGAACCTTGTCTAATTTCTCATCCGGCATGACAGTGTCACGGAACCAGAACACATGGTTGTGGGCGAAACGGTCGAGAACCTTGTCGATATCATCGGAAGACTTATTGCTCCAACCCATGCAGAACACCGGGCGACCGAACTTCTGGCACACTGCTCCGAGCCATGCTATATGATCAGCATTGTCGCCACAATAATAAGAAACGACATCCGACAAGCTCCAAGTCTTATATACAATCTTATCCGACGAGGTGTCGCCATAAATCAGATGAGTCCATCCGGCAGTTCTGCCATGGAGCATTGCCTCCCATGGGTTGAACCCCTCAGGGAATTCCTTGACACGGACAAAAGGAGTCATGGTGAGAGGTTGGTTGGCATAAGCCTGACGGCCATAGCGGAAGAGCGAGGTGACAAGTTGCATCTTGCGGTCGAGGTCGGTTTCGTGGATGCCCTGATCCCAGAACAAATCCCATGCAAGGATGCGAGGGTCGGCATAGAAACGGTTGATGACACAGAGCACATATTCCTGCAGTTCCTCAACGGAACGTCCACGGGTGGAATAATCGGTGAGGAGAACCGGTTGTACGAGAGTGCCACGCTTGTCGTATTTGTCGAGCACAGCATCAAGATCCTTGTAGAACGCCTCGCGATTCTGCTTCCAGTTGTCGATATTGAAGCACACACGGATGGCATTATATCCATCATTCTCCGAAACGGATTCATCGATATGATTGGCATCGGTGTATCCCTTTACAGGTCCGATGGACATCCATTTCCATGCACG
>JAZQOD010000061.1:0-5296 GCA_045627685.1 Prevotella sp.
GGTTGCCGAGTGTCAGGATATTCGCGAGAGCCAACGGCACGACGAATGCCCAGTGGGCGGTCATGATATACACCTCGTTGATGCCGAAACCAAAGACTATATGAAACAGGAGGTTGAAGACAAGCACTCCCGACAGGATGAGTCCAAGACGGCTCTTTATCAGTGCAAGCAACAGTCCCACGACGAGCAGCACCTCCAACAGATAGACAAGATATTTCTGCACTGCCCAGTTATACTCCACGATGATTGGTCGGTCGCGCAGCACATCGCCAAGGACATTCTTCCGATGCAACTGTATCGACTCACCGAAGAAATTCTCATGCACCACCTGCATCTTCTTCGTGCTATCCTTGGTCCATTTCATCTGCTGAGCCACAAGACCGCCATCCTTCTCTCGCAGTTCGGTAGAGAGGCACTGCTGACTGCCCACTGCCACTACAATCACCACCATCGGTGCTACGACGCCTTTGAGCAGGAAACGCCATTCCCAGAATCGCCTACCGTTGACCACCAGCACAGCAAACAGCACCATAGCACCGTTGGTGAGGGTGATGCCGGCTGTTATGCCAAAGAGCAGGGCTGTTTCAAGAACGGAGAAATGCTGGTTGCGGTTTATCTTCCTTGCGGAGAGGTACACCGTCAGTGTGAGGCAGAACATCGACAGACAGAAATGGTCGGGCACAATGATGCTCACTATGACATACGCAAAACCGAGGAAGAACATCGACAGCACGAGGGCATGCCAACGACCGAGGTGCATCTCCTCAGCCATGGTGCGATACACGAACATCACAGAACAGAAACCACAGATGGTGAGCACTACGCCACAGATGAGTTGCACACAGTTGCAGCCGGTGATTGCCCACAGAGCCTGGTTAAGCCAGTAGAGCGGGTACATCATGGCGGCAAGCAGCGGATGGCGGAGGATATCGTAGCCTTCGTGCCATCGGGTGATGACATCATAGGTTATCGGGTCGAAGCCCGACATGTGGAAATTCCTGATGAACTGATTGAACGATGCGTCGGAATAGTCGGCAAAGAGACACCAGAACTTGCTGATGATAAAATACTGTGCCACGAGTATTATCACCAGGAAGAGGCATGAAGCCAGCCGCTCAAAATGACGGTTTCTCTCCATGTTTGGCTATTTATATAAAGTATTGGAGTGCTAAAGTGGTATTATATGCCATCAGGAAACAGGTTATTATCAACAGCAGACCGTTGATGAGTTGCCATTTTCCTCGCAATGATTTCAGCAGATAGGCTATGCTGAACGGTATGGCATATATCCAGTGGGCCGACATGATATACACTTCGTTGATGCCGAAGCCGAGTCCCATGTGGATTGCCATGTTAATGCCAAAGAACGAGAGGACAAGCCACAGGAAACGGTTTCTGCGTCCATACCACAATCCGGCAAAGAACAGCACTACGATGATAGCCTCAACACCATAGTTCACCCACCAGCGGTATCGCACCACCATCGGACGTGAGCGCATGACATCGCCAAGGAGATGGTCCTGATGCAACTGGATAGACTCGCCGAAGAGGTTCTCGACAGACGCATCCCAGCGTGAGGTGGTGACATCGGTCCAGCGGAGGAATCCCTTCTTTGTTATCGGTGCGCCCTGACGAGGACCGCGTTTCTTCTGTGCCTCGGCTTTCTTGTGAGCCTCACGCTTACGGTCTTGTATGCGAGCGTTGTATGTGGCAGTATCGCCTTTGGCAAGGAGGAGCGAGTCTTCCTGCTTCTGACGTATCTGCATCTGGAGGGTTTTCTTCTTCTGTTCGGCTTTGCGTTTAGCACTCGCCTGATGGCGCTTCACCTCGGTAGGATGCACGAACTTCTGATATGCCAACTGACGGATGGTCCATATAGACAGTGCCGGAATGATGACTGCCAGGAGGAGATAGGCAGGACGGAAGAAACGCTTACGGTTTACGAACAGTCCACAGAGGAACACCATCAGTCCATTGCTCAGTGT
The DNA here is from genome assembly GCA_045627685.1 of Prevotella sp. Classification (GTDB taxonomy): domain Bacteria; phylum Bacteroidota; class Bacteroidia; order Bacteroidales; family Bacteroidaceae; genus Prevotella. The sequence continues at coordinate 1,986 of JAZQOD010000061.1, forward strand.
GACTCCTGCCGTGAGGAAGAAATACAGCACTGTCTGCCAGATACTGAACTCCCTGCCGTCCTTCATTCGTTTGCCCGATATGTAGAGTGCTAGTAGCAAGAGCATCATCGAGATGACGAAATGGTCGGGCACCATGCATGACAGCATGACATAGGCGAACGAGAAGAAGAACAATGTCAGTATGGTGGCAAGGCCGCGCGACAGTTCGATGATCTCCCTGACGATGCGATAGAAGAACACCATGGCATAGAATCCCCAGAAGGTCTGCATCGCTGCCACCACGAAGAGGGCACAGTTCTTGCCGGTCAGGGCCATCAGTCCCTGATTGACGAGATAGGCTGGATACATGAAGAATGCCAGCAATGGATGGCGGTGGATATCATAGCCGGAGGTCCAGTCGGACACTACGCTGTATGTGATAGGATCGAAGCCCGACACATGGAAATTCCTGATGAACAGTGGCCAGTAGAATTTCGTTATTGGCGTGAAAATGCCGTAGTATTTGTTTATGAGCAAGGCGTGGAGTCCCAGCAGAAACAACAGAACGAAGAGCATCAACCAACGCTCTTCTTTCTTAATGCCGAATATCTTGAATGGGTTTGTCATTGTCTGAACGGTTTATAATATTTTTCATCAGCGAAATCGAGTAATGCCTTGTCACCACTGCTGTCGCCATAGGCTGTGAGGTGGTAGTGCTGGCGGTCGGGATATAGTTCGAGCAGTCGGCGCACCTTCTCACTCCCGTGACAGTTTTTCGAGGCGAAACGACCTGTTATCAGTCCGTTGGCAGTTTCTATCTGCGTGCCGAGCACCATCAGGTCGGGGAAGAACGGCTGCACCCAGTTGTCGATGCTGGCACTGACAATCACCACCTCTGCCCCATCTCTCATGCCCTGCTCTATCATTGCCCGTGCTCCGGGACGGATGAGATGCTGGCTGGATGCAGCGAAGTCGCGCCCCAGCCGGTTGAACTCATCTATCGGCATTCCCTTGAAGAAATGAGCAAACAGTTTCTGCTTGCTTTTATAGTTGGGATAGAGTCGCATCTTCATGAGCACCATCAGTGGCGAATAGAGCAGGAAACCAAACAGGCAGTGCCAGTTGCCCTTGGCAAAACGGATGAACTCCACCAGCGTATCCCGCGTGGTGATGGTCCCGTCAAAATCCGAAGCGATGATTCTTTTCATAAACGATAACGATGACTGGGGGCTTTACAATATATAAATTATCAGCACATACACCAACAGCCACATGGCAATGACAATCTGCAGGAAGCGGTCCTCGTAGAGCAGTTTCGATGGGTCGCCGGTTTTCTGGTCAACGAGGGTGCGCTGCATATAGCGCAGCAATCCCAGAATCACGAAGATGGTGGTGAGGTAAACATACGAGAAGTTGGTTCTCGATGTGACCTCCGGCGACATCGTGTACATTATATAACATACGAGTGTCACCGATGCAGTGACGGTGATGCTCTGGTTGATGAACGACATGTTATATCTGTGGGTGTTGTGGCGTGGAGCCTCTCCTGTGGTTTCCATCTTCAGCACATCGTCTCGGCGCTTGGCGAAGGCGAGGAGCAGGGTGAGGAGGAAGGTCATGAGGACGAGCCACTGTGAGGCGATGATACCTGTGGCAGCACTACCGGCAAGAATGCGCAACACGAATCCGAAGGCGAGGACGCACACATCGACGATGGCATAGCGCTTGAGCACACGGCAGTAGGCTATCTCGAGCACGAAATAGAATCCCACCACACCGGCCAACTTCCAGCATTCATTGCCGAGGAGCGATACCATAAGTGCCGAGATACCGACCATGACTGCCATGATGACATATCCCATTACAATGGAGATGGCTCCCGAGGCTATCGGTCGTTTGCACTTGGTGGAGTGACGACGGTCGTCCTCTACATCGATGATATCGTTGTAGCAGTAAATCGACGAGGCTACAAAACTGAAGGCGAAGAACGCGATGACAGCACGGATGAGTGCCTGACTGTCGGTGAAGGCTCCGCCGAAGAATAGCGGCATGAAGATGAAAGCATTCTTCACCCACTGGTAAGGTCGTGTCAGTTTGATAATATTTCTCATATCAGCAGTATTTTGTAAGTAGTCTGCTCACCTGTGTCATGGCTATATGCAACAGATAAGCCAACGGCAGGGTGATAGCGATTGTTATCAGGAATGTAGGCCAGTAACCGAGATGGTATTTCTCTACATAGCACAGCACAAAGTGTATGTGGATGAGATATCCCTCGAGCGACACCATGCCCACCCATGCGAAGGCGGCATTGAACCATCGTGGTGTGCGTCGCCACATTCGGTTGAACAGTATGACGGTGGTGACAACGAGGGGTATGTACAACAGGCGTTCGATGAACAGCGGGAAGCGTCCGTGGAGGTTCTGCTCGAGGAAGATGCTGGTGAGCAGCGACATCAGGAACATTATCCACATCATCCATATCGATGCTCCGTCGAGGGTGTCCTTACGGCGTACCATCTCGCCCATGCTGATGCCGAGGAAGAATATCGGCACACGGCTCCAGAATATCTCGAGGTGTCCTACGGCATGATGGATTGGTGTGACCCACTGCACGAGGACGGTCCACATCACCATTACCAGTACAAGCCATCGGTAGATAGGATGGCGACGGATGAGTTCCATGAACGGTGGGGCGAAGAGGTAGAGCATCATGATGGCAGGAATATACCAGAATGTCAGTTCGTCGTGCAACCAGAAATCCCAGTTTATGAGGATATCGCCAAGGAGGTCGATGAGTCCGTGGCCACCAGCCCAGAGGTCCCAGCCATGGTGATAGCGAGGGATATAGTACAGGCACGCCATGAGGAGCCATGCGGGATATATGCGTATGAGGCGGCGTTTGTAGAACTGCCACCAGTCGTTGAAGAACCGTCCCACCGTCTCTTTCTCCACGAGGGCTTTCTGTTTTGCCCACGAGAACCATAGTCCGATACCGCTCAGGAAGAGGAAGATATCGACGCCGAGGTTGCCCACACGGCGCAGTCCGAAGAATGCGTCGCTTCGTGGCAGTGCCACATGGAAGAGTATTATCATCAGCATCGCCGCTCCCATGTGCTCCCCACGGAACCGCGAAATGTTGACCAAGTCGATATCTGGAATCAGCCCCCCAGCCCCCGAAGGGGGAGTACAGCCCCCCACCCCCGAAGGGGGAGTGGTGCTATTGATAGAGGAGTTCTTTGGCCTCGTTGACGGATTATTCTGTTGATTCATTTATAATTCCTTTTATTGTCTCTAATACTTTTTCGGAATTTCCTAATACCTCTTCGTTA
>JAZQOD010000062.1:0-11877 GCA_045627685.1 Prevotella sp.
CAAGTTATACTTGAATATCCTTTGTTGAGCGACAGCAAATTCTCTATAAAGAAACTTTAGCAACAGGTTCAATTAGGCGAGCCATGGAGTCCTGCCCCCTAATTCGATAAATAATTATCATATATTGAAATAACCTATAACAAAAATAACAATTATGAAAAGACTAATTGTAACAGCATTCATGGCAGTTGTGGCGGTTGTGGCTATGGCTCAGGTGAATATGAAAAGCGGTTATGTGGTGACCAACCAAGGTGATACACTACGCGGCATGATCGACTTGCGTACCAATGAGCAACTTTCCACTCGTTGCACCTTCCAGGCTGATGGCGCAAGCAACCTCCAGACTTACAAACCTGGCGATATCGAGTGCTTCCGATTCACTGAGAGCGGCAAGTATTTCGTTACCCGACGACTTAACGTGGAGGGAAGAGAACAGCTGTATTTCGCCGAATTTATTGTTCATGGCAAACTCAACCTCTATTGCGTTGTGTATCGCGACGAGGAGCATTTCTTCTTTGAGCGCGAAGATGGACAGATGGCTGTGCTTACCAACCGCTCACTCAACAATATGGATGCAAAGGATATATTGCAGGAGAAGAGAGAGCAGTATGGCGCAGTGAAACTGTTGCTGAAGGATTCCAACAAAGCATCGCAGGGTGTTGCTGGGGAGAATATCACAAGAAGCAAACTCATAGGCATTGTTCGCGACTATCACAACGACACTTGTACCGACGGCAGCAGTTGCGTGGAGTATGAATACAACACCAAAGCCGACGAAGTGCGCTTCCACATAAAGGCATTCGGTGGTTTTGCATACTACTCACAGGAGATGACCGACCAGCAGCATTTTGAAAAGGAGAACTATCCGGGAAGTACCTATGAGTTCGGCATAGGATTGGAGATTGACCTTGAGCGAGTGATGAAAGGACTGAGCGTGGAACTGGGCGCTGCGTACACACCGAAATACAAATCGACACGCGAAATAGCAGAGCAAGGTCTCCCTGGTGATCCTACCCAATCGACAATAGAGAAAGGTATCGCTACAATCGTCCTCGGTGGTGTCAAGACCTTTGGTCAGGGTAAAATCCAGCCATTGGTGCGTGCCGGTGCTTTCGGAGCATTCCATCTGAATTCGAAGGAGAGGGTATTCACTCCATACAACCATGGCGAAAGCAACCTTGGCTGGAATTCAAGCACTCATCTTGGTGTGTACCTTGGTGCCGGAGCACAGATGCCTTTGGGCAAGCATTTCGTGCGACTCCATGCCGACTGGTACAAATCGCTCGAGTCGTACTCGAAGATGATGAAATGGGGCATAACAGCAGAATTCGGATTTTAACGGAAAGAATCAATAACAGCAAACAGGCTGGGCATCGGTGACGATGCTCAGCCTGTTTGTATTTATTTCAATATTGGGGAGAGGCTACTCTCCTCTAAAGAACTTCTTGAAGAACACCAACTGGTAGTCGAGCGAGTTGTTCCAATACTCACCGGTGTGACCACCTGGACGGGTGGTGAAGTCATGATCGATGCCATGACCGAGAAGACGCTTGTGGAGGTCTTTGTTCACCTCAAGGAAGAAGTCGGACTCACCGCAGTCGAAGGTGATGAACAACTCATGGTTCTTCAATGTTGGCACGAGTTCAGCCACAGTGTGACTGTCCCACACGGCTTTGTTGGCAGCCATCTCACCAAGGACATCAGGGATGTTCCAGTTCTGTGGGAACGGACGGATATCGACACCGCCACTCATGGCAGCACATGCTCCATAGAGGTCTTTGTGGCGGAAGGCGAGGAACAATGCTCCATGACCGCCCATGCTCAAACCTGTGATGGCACGACCTTCGCGCGAAGCGATGGTGTTGTAATGGCTGTCGATATAGTCGATGAGGTCGCGAGTCATGAAGGTCTCATACTGGAAGTCCTTCATCACAGGACTATCAAAATACCATGAGTTGAGGGCAGAAGGAGTGACGAAGATCATACCCATCTCGTCGGCAATCTCTGGGAGGTTTGGCTTAATTTCGAGCCATGAACACGAGTTGCCATAGGCTCCGTGGAGAAGATACAGCACTGGATAGCGCTTTGCCTCGACGGTAGGAAGGTTTTTCTTACCTTTCTTCACTGGCATCACCTTCTCAGAAGGTTTCACAACAATAACTTCAATATCACGGTTCATCACATCACTATGGAGTGTGAGAGTGTCGATGGTACCGGCATTAACGACACCACCCATGAACAACACTGTGAGAATAACACTAAATAATCGTTTCATATCCTATTATTTTTTATTTTACTGGTGTGAGAGTGACAGCTCTTGTCTCAGGTTTGTTGACATCATATATCTTCTTCACGAGGAGGTCCATCTCAGCGGTCATCGCATCGCGCACCTCCTGGTGTATCATCTTGTCGTAGAGTTCACGGCGAGCCCCTACCCAACCGTTGGTCTTCTGACCTTCACGGAACACCTCGGCAGCATGCTCATCATTGACATCGAGCAGACCTTTCTCCATGAAGAAATCATACTGCAACCATGCATAGTCGCGGAACTGACGCTCTATTTCCCAACGGAGTTCGTTGAGTGCCATGACCTTGCAAGCCTGCTGATACTGTGGGGTGTGGCGATATTCGGCGAGGTTGACACCGGCAGCGAGCTGCTCTGCGGTGAAGGTATCAATGAGAATATCGTCGATGAGCAACTGATAGTTGCCCTTGAGGCCCTGAACGGCAAACTGCTCATTGTCGATGTCCTTCATGAGAGTAGGCAGAACTTTCACAGCCTCAGCCTGAGCGCGTTTCATCATCCAGCCGTGGGCAATGGTGTCCAAAGGATAAGGGAGCGACTCAGCAAGATAATCGAAGGTCACAACACCTTTGTTGTTCTTGAGGTTCGAGATAGTACAGTTGTCGCTCTTCACAACCTTCTGGTTCTTTGCGTTGACACATACATCAGCCACATTCTTGCCACACATGCCCTGGGCTTTAAGGAAGAGATATGCCATTACCATGTGACCGTTGTTGTCGGGATGAACGCGGTCGTTACCACAGATGGTAAAGGTGGAATCCTGAAGTTGGTACTCATGGTTGATGGCAGTCATAGGAGCATTGAAATCGAGGAACTCCCAGTTGTTTGCCTTAGCAGCAGAGTCCTGGAACTCGACAATCTTCTGCATATAGTGGTTCTTGTTGCGGAACACATCGTTGTTGAACTTTGATGTGTCATCGTAAGGCGAAGAACCTATCATGACAATACGAGTGTCTTTGAGACTTTTCAGACGCTTCTCGATATCCTTATAGTGGGTGCGCGACCATTCCACCTTGCTATTACCGAATTTCTCTGGATCGTTGCCATTGTACTCATAATAGCCGGAATCGTTCATACCGAAGGTGAGGGTGATGACATTAGGACGCTTTGAGAACACATCGCCGTCGAGACGGTTGAAGATATTCTCAGAGGTATCGCCACCGATACCACAGTTTGCCATCCACATCTCCTGATAAGGGAAATGTGTCATGTAATAGAGCCAGATGTAAGAGTGGTAGTGACCACCATCGGTGATACTGTTGCCCACGAAGCACACACGGTCGCCTTTCTTGAAAGGAGCCACCTGCTGGGCTGATACTGTGGCACAAACGAACAGCGCCACAAGAAGAACTGCAATAGTTTTTTTCATTGTTTTATGGTTGTTTTATTCAATATTTCTTTCTCCGCTGCGCTATGAAAGCGGCAAAGCCGAGCGCAATATCTCAATATTATTATACTTATATTTTCGAGGGGGAGAGGGTCCTTTTTCCATTTACGATATACACCCCTCGTTGATTGGCTGTGCCAACCTGCTGTCCGCTGATGTTATAGATACGATGATCGCCGTGCATGCCGACCTTCACTTCTTCTATTTCATCAACCACTGTTCCAGTGGTCTCAGGATAGTTATACTGCTTGATGGCCTCCTGCCTTTTTCCCTTTCTCTCTCGGTCATCGTATTCCTTATTGATTGTCTGACTCTCGCCTGGCATCTGAGTGACTTAGTTCTCGTCCATGATGACTGGCAGTATGCGTTTGCCATCCTCATCAACGAGGCGCATACGAACAGCGAACGCCACCGATGAAGCAGGATTTGACAGTTTCACCTTCATACGACGAATGCCCGAGTCATCGATATCATTGCCCACAACCTCACAGGTCACACCAGCCTCAGCGATGTTGTTTAACGACTGGTAACTGTGGGATGACGCTGATTTATTCTTCCAATAGAAATTCTGCGACACCAGATTGTCGTTGGCATCATAGAGTTTCAGTCGGAGGAAAAACATAACGCTCGATATTGACGACAGACGACCACTATGCCCATCGTCAGGGGTGTTCATATTAGTAACCTTCTGCACAGAGTTTTCAGCCACCGAAATGCCACTATACTCTCCCGATGCAGGTTCGTACTTCTCGCCCGACATCTTATAAGCCTCCACCTCGACACGCATTCCACTGAGGTTCTGCCCTGTGGTGTTGATGATATCCACATCATTGCTATGGCAGTTCCACTGGATATGAACCGGTTCGCAGGCTTTCTTTGCTCCCCAATACACGCCTGTCATGTCGAAGTAATAGTCGTAGGTCTGCCACAGATGCGACGGATATGCCGGTTGACTCATCCAATAGAGCAGACCAGTAGCAGTGTTCCACAGATGGGCATTCCACCCCTCGAAGGCAGCCTTCGACACTTCTATATTCAGCAACTGTGCTCGTTCGCAGAACTGCTCCGCTCCTGTGCAGGTTCCATAGTTGGTCTCCACCTTATTATAATAGTCGCCGGCTGATGCAGCACCGCCATAGGCTGCCTCGTCGCTGAAGAAATGCTTGTCCCACATATCGTTGCGAGGCCACATCTTGTCGGCTGGAGTGAACTCGAGCATACTCTCGTAGGTGTCGAAAGCACCAGTGCCCAGTTCCGAGCGGAAGCCCCAATCAACAACATCGCCTTTGTCGCCTCCACCGCCCCAGATGCCATCATCGAAATAGTCGTTAGGCCAGAAACTCTGCCACCAACCAGAACCCGAGAGTCCCCATCCACTGCCATCGCGGTTGTTATAGGCATTGGCAGTGTAATAGCCGTTGTGGGAATTTGGCATATACACTCTCTCACCACCATCATAGACGAGGATGATATCGCGCAGTGCATCATTGAGTTCATCGTAGGGCCATCCCTCATTGTCGGCACACCATACAGCCTGACAAGGATGGTTGCGCAGGCGTATCACCTTATCGCGGGCATTGGCAATAAACTCCTTCTTGTCGTCAGGACCAGTGAGGCCCACATACGGTCCAGTGAGCCAGAAGTCGTCCCACACCATGATACCATATTTATCGCAGGCTTCATAGAACTCCTCGTCAGTGACACAGCCCGTCCAACAGCGTATCATATTGAAGTGCATGTCCTTATGGAGTTTCACACGGAGGTCGTACTCCTCGCCATGAGTGCGGAGCATATATTCCGACATGCCCCAGTTGCCACCCTTGCAATATATTTTCTTGCCATTGAGGCAGACAACGAATGCTGAGTTCTCCTTCTTGTACTGATATTCGCGGATGCCAAACGACTGGCTGAAACTATCAATAACCTGCCCACCCTTCTCTATCTCGAATTCACAAGTGTAGAGGTTTGGTTCGCCATATCCATTAGGCCACCACAAGGCTGGATTATCTATCGCAACATTCGGCATCTCGATGTCAATGGAGTCGCCAGCAGCAACGGTCACATCTTTCGTTACCTGATAGTTGCCCGGCATTATCTTTGCCTTGACCTTTACGGTCTGATCCTCCGCGGTGAGGTTCTGCAGGCTTGTCAATGGTCTTACTGTCGCCTTTGTGTAGTTATCGGTCAGCACCGTACGAATCCATGGGTCGCGGATGGTAACATCGCCCACAACCTCGAGATATACATCATTGGTGATACCTGTGTTCAGTCCTGGCACATAAGGCATCCAGTCCCAACTGTGGGAAGCCACATAGGTAGGACACTCATAGTTGACGAAGGAAGAAGAGCGTGGCAGATGGGCGTCTTTCATCATGTTGACCTTCACAGCGAGGAAATTTCCTTCGTCCTTCAAGAGGTCTGTCACATCATAACTGACCTTCATGACATGTCCCTTGATGGTGCCCAGTTTCTTGCCGTTGAGGAAGATATAAGCCGTTCGGTTTATTCCTTCAAAAGTGAGGATGGTGCGTGTGCGACCATTAGCCGAAGCCGGACGGTCGAAATATGTGCGATACCAGTGAGCAACATTATATGTCTCCTCGTTGACACGATAGATATTATCCGAGAAGTTGGGATCCTCCTCGTAGCCCGCTGCCACATAAGCCGCAAACGCTGTGCCTGGCACAATGCCATCGATTGATGATTCTGGTTGCCATGTATCCTTTGCCACTCTCACATCGGCAGGCATAGAACCCGCATGAGGGAACAACTGCCATTTCTGGCCGTCGTAACTACTGAGTGAGATCCTGTCATTTGCCATTGCCGACTGTGCGACAAGAAGCAAGAGGAAGCACACCACCCCCCACTGGGGTAGTGAGCAATAGCGATGGCGATAGCAGAAATTTTTCACTTTTAACTTTTAACTTTTATCTTCCCCATCGGGGGGTGGGGCTACTCAAACGACGGTGGTACAGCACCTGTGCCCCATTTCTTGTTTGGTGTGGCAGAGGTGGTATAGTTGAGGGTACCGCCATTCATGAGCGACTCCCAAGGAATCCATGTCTCGTTGAAATTCTGACCATTGAATTTGAGCGAGGTGGTATATGGTGTCTTCTCGCTACCACCGGTGATGGTGATATCAACCTTTGGCAGATGAACGACAGCCTTCTCGAATATCGGGGTGTTGAGAGTGAAACCACCTACACCAGGAATCTCAGGATAGAGACCGAGGCAGGTCCACACATACCATGCACCCATAGAACCGAGGTCGTCGTTGCCCGGCAACCCGTTATTCTTGCTCGAATACTGCTCATTGAGAGTACGACGGAGCACCTGGGATGTTTTCCAAGGCTGGCCACACCAGTTGTAAACCCATGGAATGCCCCAACTTGGCTCATTGCCCGAAGCAAACCAGTCGTCGCCATAGCCGGCATCAAGACGGGTGAAATACTCATCAAGACGAGCTATAGCCTTCTCGTTGCCACCAACAAGGTCGATGAGTCCCTTGATGTTATATGGTACCATCCAGAAATAATCCTTATAGGTAGCCTCGCGCCAATCGTCTCCCTGGTTCTTCCAAGAACCGTCCTCATTGCGCGAGCAGAGCCAGCCTGTCTCTGGGTTCCAGAGGTTCTTCCAACTGCGTGCATAATGGAAATAACGCCATGAAGCAAACTCATCGCCACAGGCACGAACGGCAAACTGTGCGATAGCGAAGTCGGCAGAGGTATATTCCAACTGTATTGAAGCAGGACAATAGCCCTTTTCAAGATATTGCTTCAGGTGTGGGCGTGTCTCCTCGTCCTGCGACTTTGCTCCCGGAACTTCTGCTCCCTTCTTCATAACCTCGAAGATTGGTTTTGGATCATATCGGCGAGCACCGAAAGCCCAAGCGTTGGAGATGAGTATTGACGATGGGTCGCCCTGCATGATACCTGTCTCGATGTTTGCCATTACCCAACGAGGCAACGAACCACCACTCTGCACAGCGAAGTCATAGTGGGAAGTGACGATATCCGAGGCTACATCAGGCTCGATGATGGCGAGCATCTGAATCTGTGTACGGTAGGTGTCCCAGTTTGAGAACTGAGTGTACTGCTTGAAATCGGTCTTGTGAACAAGGAAGTCGGCACCCATATACTCACCGTTGACATCGTTGCAGACGCTTGGATGAACGAATGTGCGATATAGATGGGTGTAGAACTGCTGCACACGGTCAGGATCGTTCTTGCCCGAGAGTTCAATCTTACCGAGAAACTCATTCCATTTGTTCTCGCAGGCTGTCTGCACAGCATTGAAATCCCATGTCTTGTTCTCTGCGCGGAGATTCTCCTTGGCATTCTCAACACTTACATAGGAAACACCCACACGATACTGGATCTGCTTCTGTGAAGCCACATCGAAAGTGAAGTAAACACCCGAATATTCGCCCTGAGCGAAGTCAGCACCAGGATGCAGGTCCTTGCGCTTCCATGTACCAGTAGCCACGGCATCCTGATCGAACTCTGCATAGAAGAACACTTTATAATGAGTTGGCAATCCACAGAATGAACCGCCATCGGCATAACCCTGGACACTGCGAGGAGAGGTGATGACCACGGCAGCCTCGGTAATCTTATTGCCTGCGAGTCCAGCACCGATGATGACAGTTCCTTTCTGCTCTGATGCAGGGTATGTGTAGCGAGCCATACCGGTACGCTCGGTGACGGTCAGTTCGGCTTTTACATCGTCCTGAACCATTGCTTTATAATAGCCAGCATGACCTTCCTCGTCGGTGACGGTGATCTTCGCATTGCGGATCATGTCAGGCGAGGCTTTCAGTTCGCCCTTCAAAGGGAAGGTTGGGAAATTACCCATGTGCTCGCAACCGCCACCACTGGCTTGGTTGATTACAAAACCAGCATTCTTGGCGAAATACGAAGGTGTGAACTGCACCATTCCGTGAGGATAGGTGGCTCCTGGATAGAGATAGCCAGAAGTAAGACCAACGCCTTGTGTTCCAATAAGGGTGTTAATCTTGCCGGCAAGTCCTTGTGCATTTACGGCGATAGCGATAGCGATGGCGATGGCCAAAGTAATAAATCTTTTCATTAGGTAGAATATTGATTGTTATTTTTATCTATTGTTACGGCTGCGACGCCCCATGTTCCACATCGCTGTTGAAACAGAATAAGGAGCCGAGTCCTTTGATATGTTGCGGTTCTTGTTTGGCGTAGCACCCATCTGGAGAGAGAGTGTTCCACCACGGTTCATATCGTCGTATGTGATGAAGTTCTTGGTGAGCGTCTGACCATTGAGCATACCACTCTGGATATACACATTCTCCTTGGAGTTGTCCTTAGCCTCAATCACGAACTTATTGCCGTTCTCCATGGTGATTGTGGCCTTCTGGAACACTGGCGAACCGATGACATACTGGTTGGTGCCCGGAGTGACAGCATAGATGCCGAGGGCAGAGAGGACATACCATGACGACATACCGCCCTGATCCTCATCGCCTGGGAATCCATCCTCGGTTGAGTTGTAGAGGCGCTCCATAATCTGGCGTACCCAATACTGGGTTTTCCAAGGCTGACCGGCATAGGAATAGAGATAAGGCATGTGCTGGATTGGTTGATTGCCATGGGCATACTGTCCCATATTGGCATTCTGCATCTCCACCATCTCGTGGATCATTCCTCCATACCATGCTGGATGAACATCGTTCGACTGCGAGAATACCGAATCAATCTTATTGCAGAACGCCTCGTCAGAACCAAAGAGGCGGATAAGACCTTCTACATCGTGGAACACCGACCAGATGTAATGCCATGCATTTCCCTCGGTATAAGGACCACCCCACGCCAATGGGTCGAATGGCTCGTAGAACTTACCATTGAGATGGCGACCACGGAAGAATCCTGTCTCTTTGTCCCAGAGGTTACGGTAGTTGAACATCTGCTTAGCGAACACCTGCTCGTAGAACTTGTTGCCACACGACTTTGCCAACTGATAAGCACACCAGTCGTCGTAGGCATATTCAAGAGTCTGTGTAACTGATCCGTGAGATTCAGGGAAGGTGACATATCCCAGTTCGAAATATTCCTTCCAACCTGCACGACCGTTGGCACCGCCCCAAGGACCTTTGTTCATTGCCTCGTGAGCGTAAGCCACAAGTGCCGAATCAGGGTCGAAGTCGTGGATGCCCTTTGCCCAAGCATCAGAGAGAAGCGAGATGGAGTGATTGCCACACATACCGCCTGTCTCACCTGGTGCCGACCATGAAGGCAGCCATCCACACTGCTTCTGTGCTGCAAGGAGGGCATTCATATACTGTCCCTGCTGGGTTGGATGGAGGATATTGGTCAGTGGGAACTGTGAACGGAAGGTATCCCAGAAACCGTTGTCGGTGAACATATATCCATCATATATCTTGCCATCGTAAGGGCTATAATAATAAGGAGTGCCGTCTTCACGGAGTTCATAGAACTTACGCGAGAAGAGGTTTGAGCGATACAGACATGAATAGAAGGTGCGCATCTGCTCCTCAGTGCCGCCCTCCACCAGCACACGGTTGAAGAGTTCGTTCCAGCGCTTGAAGCCACGAGCCTTTGTTGCCTCAAGGTTCCTGTCGGCACCTAGTTCCATCTTCAGTGTTGTCGCAGCCTGCTCGTAAGAAATATAACTTGATGCCGCCTTAGCCTGTACCTTAGCGCCTTTCTTGAACTTCAGGTAAGCACCGTAACGCTTGCCACTACCCTCTTTCTGCTTGGCGAAGGTCTGCTTGCCTTCACCCTCCCAGATGCCAAAGTCCTCGAACTTTGTGTCAAACTGAATGACGAAATAGTTGCGGAAATTCTCCGAGTGGTTGACAAAACGCTGATTGTTCACCCATCCGCGAATCTGCTTCTTCTCAGGGTCAATGCTAATCTCGCTCTGGTTCGTGTAACCGTCGATGATGAGATATGCATCACCACTCTGCGGATATGTGAAACGGAAATGCACACCACGGTCGGTTGTCGAGAACTCGGTACGGATGCCGTTGTCGAACTTCACTGTGTAATAGTTTGGATGTCCTTCCTCGTTGGCGTGCGAGAACTTTGCACCACGCTTGTCGGGATCAACCACCAAGTTGCCCACCTCTGGGAAGAAGGTATATACGGCATAGTCGCTCACCCATGGCGAGCACTGATGCGACTGACCGAAGCCACGGATCTCATCGCTGTCGTAGAGGTATTTGAATCCCTCGCCATTAGGGCCAGTCTGTGGAGTCCACATGTGCTGAGCGAACGGCATTGCTGTTGCAGGGAATGTATTACCGTGCGACAATCCGAAATTGGAGTGAGTACCTTGAAGCGTGTTGACATAGTCAACGAGATTGACAGTATTGTCACCCTTCGCCATGGCTGGCACAGCAAGGGAGATAGCAATTGCGATGGTAATAGTCTTTATATTCATTGTTCTTTGGTTTTTTACTTTATTCATATATCGCCTGCCAGTTGAATACTCGGTAGAAGTATGGACGGAGGAAATCGGCTGAACCTGGATATGTGAAGTTATCGAGGTTGTTATAGGTGGTCTGCTGGGTTGTAGAGAACACCAACTCACCCTGACGCGAGATAGACTGATGGAGCACTACACGCGAGAGCTTGTCGTAATTGCGATTGCCGAGTTTCTCAACAGCCTCTGGCACTACAAAGAGTGTCTTCTGGTCAATGAATGGTCCACTAGGAGTCTTCGAACGCCAGATATACACCTCATTGCCATCGCCCTGACGCTGACCGATGAGATAATACCATCCATCACGCTTCAACACCTGTGGGAACTGGCATTCGCCATTGTCGGCAAGGATATTGGAACGGAGGGCTGCACCAGCACCAGGACCGTCATAGGTGGTCTTTGTCGAAGGCATATCCTTGGTCCATCCCCAAACACCATTAGTGCTGAGCACATAGTATTCCCACTCTGCTGTGAGGTTGTGGTTAGGAACACGGGCAACAAGTACTCCACTGATACCGTTCAGCAGGGCTGAAGCATACATATATGTATATCCGTCCTCGTCCTCATACTGCGACTGGTCGAATGTCTCGGTGACAGAATTGAAACTGGTGTTTCTGCTCTGCTCCACGAGTTTTGTGCCAGCGAGGGTGTATTCAAAGTGTGCTGTCGAGTATCTCAACTGTGCCGATGTTGTGCCATAATAGCC
>JAZQOD010000063.1:0-3186 GCA_045627685.1 Prevotella sp.
ATAGACTCCAAACCCTCAAATCCGAGGCTCTTGATTGCCTCACCACCAATATGCTGCCTTTCTGGCTTAATATGCAAGATTACGAACGCGGTGGTTTCTATGGCCAGATGCGTGGCGACCTCACCCTCGACAAGGATGCCAACAGAGGCGGCATCCTCAATGCCCGTATCCTCTGGTCGTTCTCTGCCGCATACCGTGTGCTGGGTAAGCAGGAATACCTCGACGCAGCCACTAGTGCAAAGGATTACATCCTGAAATATTTCTTCGACCCGGTGTATGGTGGCACCTACTGGGAGATAAACGCCGACGGTTCTCCTGTCGATACAAAGAAACAGTTCTATGCCCTGGGGTTCATGCTCTATGGTTTGACGGAATATGTCCGTGCCACAGGCGACCGCGATGCTTTCGTTGCTTCCGTGCATCTATATAAATGTATCGAGGAACATTCCCTCGACGGCGAGTATAATGGCTATATCGAGGCACAGACACGCGACTGGCAACCTATTGCCGATATGCGTCTCTCCGACCTCGACGCCAACTACCCGAAGTCGCAGAACACCCATCTGCATATCATCGAACCATACACCAACCTGTATCGTTGTCTCAAGGAACTCAAAGCCAAGGGTGAGCACCATCCTTTCCGCAGTGACATCACCCCAAAGGTTGAGGCTTCGCTCCGCAACCTCATCGATATCTTCTGCGATAAGATTCTCAATCCTGAGACACATCATCTCGACCTCTTCTTCGATATGGACTGGACACGCGGTGCTGGATGGCTCGAGAGCTATGGCCACGATATAGAGTGCTCATGGCTTCTCCACGAGGCCGCACTAGTGCTGGGCGACGAGGAGGTGCTGCGCAAGGTGGAACCTATCGTGCAACTTGTGGCGAAGGCTTCCGAGAAGGGATTGAACGCCGATGGTTCCATGACTCACGAGGCTAACCTCGATACCGGACATGTTGACGACGACCGTCACTGGTGGGTACAGGCAGAGACAGTAGTGGGATTCTACAACATCTATCAGTATTTCGGCGATGAGTCGGCATTGGAAAAATCTTTGCGCTGTTGGCAATATATCAAGGAAAATCTCGTTGATAATATAAATGGCGAATGGTATTGGAGTCGCGATGCCGAGGGTAATCTCAACACCACCGATGACCGTGCCGGTTTCTGGAAATGCCCATATCATAACTCCCGCATGTGCCTGGAGTTGGTGGAAAGAATGACCCCTCCCAGCCTCCCCACGCTTTAATAACCATATAAATCAAAAATCATAAAATCAAAAATACCTCTATGTCTATCACAACCAAACTAACTGCTTTTGCTTTCTCGTTGCTTCCTCTTTGGGCAACGGGAGCCTATGCTGAGAATGTGGCGCTCTCTACTCCTAACAACACTATCGTGCTTGATATCACCAAGGGAGCAGAACCAAAATTCGTATATTACGGTCAGAAACTGTCGGCACAGGAATTGGCTTCACTGCCTTCTCCTACCTACGCCAACAACAGTCACCTCGAAGTGTATCCTGCCTATGGCGCTACCCATGTGCAGGGTGAGGTAGCCCTCGCCATGCGTCATGCCGACGGGAACCTCTCTACTCAGTTGCTCATCGAGGATTATTCCGTTGCACCGGTGGCTGACAATGCTCCTAACGGTAAGAACCGTTCGGGACAGTTGCTTTCCATCAAACTGAAGGATCCTCTCTATCCAGGCATCGTCAACCTCTATTATCTCGCTTACAGCGATGTTGATATGATAGAGTGCTGGAGCGATATCACCAACCTCGAGAAGCAGACCGTTACCCTTACACAGTTCTACTCATCGTGCATGCCAATCCGTCGTGGCGATGTGTATATCTCTCATCTGCACGGCACATGGGCTAACGAGGCTCGTCTTGTTGAGGAGAAACTCAATCCAGGACTGCTCGAGATAAAGAATAAGGATGGCGCGCGTAATGCGCATACCGACCACGAGGAGGTGATGTTCTCGCTCGACGGTAAGCCACAGGAGAACCATGGCGATGTCATCGGTGCTGCTCTCTGCTATTCGGGCAACTATCGTCTTTGCATCGACACCGACGATACAGAGTATCACTCATTCGTTGCAGGTATCAATCCTGACAATTCCGAATATCATCTGAAGAAAGGCGAAACATTCGCCACACCTCATGTGGCTTACACCTTCTCAAACGAAGGTCTCTCTGGTGCTTCGCGCAATTTCCATAAGTGGGGCCGTAACTACCAGTTGCGCCATGGCGATCAGCAGCGTATGATTCTCCTCAACTCATGGGAGGGTGTCTATTTCGACATCAACCAGGAGGGTATGGACCAGATGATGCACGACATCGCAATGATGGGCGGCGAACTGTTCGTTATGGACGACGGCTGGTTTGGCGACAAATATCCTCGTCTCAACGACCACTCTTCGCTCGGCGACTGGGTGGTAGATACCCGCAAGTTGCCTGATGGCATCGAAGGTCTTCTCCGCGATGCTCGTAAGAACGGCGTGAAGTTCGGTATCTGGATCGAGCCAGAGATGGCAAACACCACATCTGAACTCTATGAGGCTCATCCTGACTGGATTATCAAGGCTCCTGGTCGCGAACCAGTGCTTGGACGTGGTGGCACACAGGTGGTGTTGGATATGGCAAATCCAAAGGTGCAGGATCATGTGTTCAAGGTTGTCGATGACCTGCTCGGCAAATATCCAGAGATTGCTTATGTCAAATGGGATGCTAATGCACCAGTGATGAACCACGGTTCGCAGTATCTCTCAAAGGACGATCAGAGTCATCTATTCATCGCCTTCCACGAAGGTCTCATCAAGACTCTCGAGCGCATCCGTGCCAAGTATCCTGATGTAGTCATCCAGGATTGTGCTTCTGGTGGTGGTCGTGCCAACTACGGTCTTCTGCCTTATTTCGACGAGTTCTGGGTATCCGACAACACCGACGCGCTCCAGCGTATCTATATGCAGTGGGGCACAAGTTATTTCTTCCCATCGATTGCTATGGGCCAGCACATCTCGGCAGTGCCAAACCACACCGTTTTCCGCACCACCTCGATGAAGTACCGTTGTGATGTCGCAATGTCGGGCCGTCTCGGTATGGAGATCCAGCCAAAGAACATGACCGACGAGGAGAAGGCTCTCTGCAAGCAGGCCATCGCCGACTATAAGTCGGTACG
>JAZQOD010000064.1:0-6669 GCA_045627685.1 Prevotella sp.
GGCTACATTAACAATGAATGTGCGGCTCTTCAACATGCCTTGCAAACTGCCTTGGCGTGCTCCTATGGTGAGAGTGCGGGTGGCATCGTCCCAGTGCATTGGAATCTCGGTGCGCTTGCCCTGCTCGTAGTTGTAGCCATCGCCTTCGTCCTCGTAGAGGGTGAAATCGCCATCGGCTCCTGGATAGATGGTGACAGGGAGGTTGTCCCAACGTCGCTCAGCAGTGTACTGCACATCTGGTCCTACTGGCATGATGCTTCCGGCACGGACATAGACCGGTATCTCGTCGATGGCAACGGTGCGGTTTACGACAGTACCTCCGGCATGACGCTCAGAGGTGTCGTAGTCGTACCAGTCGCAGCCTTTAGGGAGATAAACCATCTTGCGTGCATCGGTGGTAGGGTGATAGTTGCGATCGTCATCGACATACATCGGTTCGGTGACTGGTGCAACGAGCAGCGAACGACCGAACATATACTCTGTTGCCATTCCTACTGCCGTTGGATCATCGGCGAAGTCCATAAGCAACGGACGCATGAAGGTTTCGTCGTTGTGGCTCACCTGCCATGCTGTACTATATATATAAGGTACGAGCGCGTAGCGCATACGGATAGCCTTTTCTATAGCGTCGAAAGCCCATGAGCCTCGTTCACCAAACTGCCATATCTCGCGAGGTGTGCTGGTGCCGTGGGAGCGCATGATTGACATAAATACTCCCCACTGTACCCAGCGTACATAGAGTTCACGGTAGCGAGGATCGGTGCAACCATCGTAGTCACGCACCCAGAATCCGCCGAGGTCGGTGTTCCAGTAAGGATTGCCACAAAGCGAGAAGTTCAGTGCTGCAGGAATCTGTCGCGCCATCACATCCCAACGGGCATCGATGTCGCCCGACCATGAGATAGAGCCGATGCGCTGTTGTCCGAGATAAGCCGAACGGGTGAGGATGGTGACACGCTTGCTATCGGTCTGAAGGCGCTGGTTCTTATATACATCCTCGACGCAATAGAGTGGGAAGGCGTTGGCATTCTTGCGCAATTTGCCCAGATAGGTGTCGGCATTGTAAGCTTTGCCCATCTCCTTCATCTCAGGTTCTGTGGCATCAAGCCAGTAACCGTCGAGTCCGGTGGAGAACATCTTTCGGCTGAGATAATCCCAGTAGAGTTTGCGGGCTTCAGGGTTGAACACATCATATACATCGACATTCTCTTCTGGGTAGGTCTTGATGCCAAGCATATAGCCACGGCTCTTGAAGTCGCGGTACACCTCGGTGCCATTACCGAACGAAGGCCACAACGATGCGATGCAATGTGCATTGAGGGAGTGGATCTCGCGCATCATACGGTCAGGCTCAGGATATTCCTCCTTGGTCCATGTGATACCGTTCCACAGTGGGTCGGTGTGTCCCCAGTACTGCCAGTCCTGCACGATGACATCGAGTGGCACTTTCATGTCGCGATAGCGGCGCACCACATCGACAATCTCTTCTTGGTTGGTGTAGCGCTCGCGTGACTGCCAGTAGCCATAGGTCCAGAGAGCGTTCATCGGTGAGTGACCGGTGAGACGGCGCAGACCAGCGAGTACCTTGTCGGCATTTCCTCCGGCAATGACGTAATAGTCGATGGCTGACCCCATGTCCGACTCGAAGCTCGTCTCGTTGCGGCTGTCAGACCAGACTGTTGGGGAAGCATTGTTCCACAGCAGTCCGTAGCCACGGGTGGAGTAGAAGTACGGCATGCAGATTATCATATTCTCTTGTTGCAGGCGGAAACGACGATTGCGCTGTGAGAACTGCCCAGTCTGTTGCTGTCCGAGACCGAACACCTGTTCATCCTCATGCAGACGCCAAGCCTGCTTCACAAGATGCGAGGCAGTGCCGTCGTAGTTGGCAGGAAGGAACTGACCGCCGAATGCCTTCTCGGAGATGAGATCCCTGCCCGACGCATCGCAAACAGTCACAGCACCCGAATGTTTGTTGATGATAGCAGTGACAGCCGGTGTAGCAATCTCTGCCACATCATCCTTCTCGCTGATATTGAGCGACACCTTCTGCGGAAGCATTGTCACCACAGGCACCGGCGAGAGCTCATACTCGCGGTTCTCAGTCTTGGTGATTCGTACTATGGCATCATCATAGAAAGTCAATTCTATGCGCTGTCCTTGGATATGAGTCACTATGCCGTGCTCAGTCTTATGCACTGTCTGCGCATGTACGAAGACAGACGCAGACAGCATGAGGATAGATAATAGACTTTTCAATTTTTCTGATTTTTCATTTGTTTGTTAAAAAACAACCTTCTTTCCGTTGTGGATGAAGATGCCCTTAGAAGGAGCAGCAACTTCGATACCCTGGAGGTTGTACCACTTGCCTTCGGTAGAAGCGTTGACATTCTGGATGTTGCTTGTCTCGCTCTTTACGAACTCAAGGAAACGAGCGTTGAACTCCTCGCGGAACTTGAACTGCATTGTCACCTCACCTGCTGGGAGAAGGACTGCGTCGTTGATGAATGGCTCATCGTCGTAGTTGCCCCAAGAACCGTTAGAAGGGAGGTTTACAACCTTTGCACCGTAGTCAGCATCGACAGTGCATGTGAGGAGGCTCTCGCCAGTCTTTGCGTTGTTGAGCTCGAAAACAGTGCGATGGTCGCTGCCGTTGGTAACGCCTGGCTTCATGTTGTAATAACCAGCCTCGGCAACAGTAACGGTGTAGTTGAGCCAGTCGCCCTGTGAAGAATGACCGAGTTCATCGCCATCGCCCTTAGGACTTGGACGCGTGCCAGCCTCTTCGCGTGCCCAATAATAAGATGTGCCAAGGCCACCGAGGTCGTACTTCAACAACTCTACACGACCAGGAACAACCATGCCCTGTCCGTAGTTTACATCAGGAGCCGACTGGTCAGCGCTATAAGCGAAGGTGAGGTATTTAGCATTGAAGCCAGAGATGAATGTCATGCGGATGGTGATCTGTCCTTCTGGGAGATAAACAGCCTGTGGAGTAGCGCCGAAGTCATCGTAGTTGCCCCATGAGTGGTTGCTCTCGAAAGAGAATGTGATGTATGGCGAGAGGTTCTTGCCTGTCTCAGCATCAGTGAGGGTGAACTCCATGTTGCTGTCGAGACCGCAAGAGATGCCTGGAATCATATCATAGTAACCAGCCTGTGCTACATTAACGGTGTAGTTAACCCAGTCGCCGCCACTTGTATGACCGAGTTCATCGCCGTCGCCCTTAGGACTTGGACGACCTTCGTTGGTCATTGCTGCCCAGTGGAAAGAGATACCGTCGCCACCGAGGTCCCACTTCAGGAGGTCGAGAGTGCCAGGAATCTCCATGCCCTGACCATAGTCAGCAGCGTAAGCGAAGTCGAAATAGTCGATGTTGTAACCACCACCGGTCTCGAATTTGATTTCGTATGTACCAGCAGCAGGGAAGTCGATCTGTGCATTGATCTTTGAAGCGAAGTTCTCCCAGCCGTGAGCATCGTCAGAGAAAACGCCCGATGTCTCTACGTCAGTTCCTACGAGGGTGAACTTATAGTCGCGAGGCTGGTCGTTGTCCTTTGAACAAGCCATCACGATCTTGTAAGAACCAGCATCAGCAACATTCACGGTATATACTGTGAACACACCACCGTCGAGTTCACCGATATGATGGCCGTTGCTACCGCCAGAAGCGAAAACTGCGGCTGTTGGATCGTCAGCCTTACGATAGTCAGCGATGTTCTTGTCGGTACGGTCAACATTCCAATGGAATGAAACACCGTCACCATCCTTGTCGAAGTCCTCTGCCTCGACACGGGCAGGAGCGGCCTTAGAAAGAGTCACTGATTTGAAAGGAGTGCCAGCCCACATTGAGCTTGACAGAGCAGCTGCGAAAAGTACTGCAAGAGTCTTTTGGGTAAAATTTGTCATAATAGAGATGATTTTAGTTAATGAAAAATATGATGCAAAGTTACATTTACCAGTATAATAAACACCTAATTTTTAATTAATTCCGAATTAAATTTCGCTTAATTGCAAAAAAAACAAAGGTAAACATCATATTTTTACTATATTTTTTGCTATTTTTGCAATCTAAATACTAACGACTAACAGAATGAGACCAGTCATTACTATATTATTCCTATTGATGATTATCCCGTTGAAGGCGATGGACTACGACAATGGTCTGCACTTCAACTCACATTCATATACCCCTGACAAACGAACATCGCTGCTGTTGAACAACGGGGAGAGTATTGACATCTCCGGCGAATTTGTTATGGAGTTCAGCCTGGATCTGCGCGACGAACCGATGTTTGGTAATATCTTCTGTATCAAGACCGATAACGGACATCATATTGATGCGATGTTCTCCGCTCTCGACCAAACCACCTATAATCCTGCTATAGCTTGCGATGGAAAGATTCAACACCTTAATTATGTCTTGCGTGCGTGTAAGGATGTCAAGGTAGGCATCACTATGAACACCAAGAAGGGTACGATAGTGTTTAGTTATGGCAAGAGCAATGTCACAGTCGATGCTGATATCAAAGGCAGTCGTTCGGCAGTGATCACTTTCGGCAAGCACACCGATGAGAACAATTACAACGATGTGGCTCCGATGAATGTGCGTAATATCAGCATCGCCCGCAATGGAAAGAACAAATACCTATGGCCTCTCTCGGCTCATAAGTACGATGTCTGTGTTGACGCCCTCAACGGAAAACCAGCGCGTGCCATCAACGGCAAATGGATATACGACAACCATGTTGACTGGAAACTCGTCACTTCATTCCAGTCGACCGATCGCCTACAGGTGGCGTATGATGATATAGCCGACTTGTTCTATATCGTTGACAAGGATAAGGTTCGCTGCTTTGATCCGAACACCAAGAAGAATACAGATATTGCAGTGAAGGGTGGTTACCGTGTGATGGACTGCTCCAACTATATTTTCTTCGACCATCATGACAACACTCTCGCCAACTACTCTTCGGAGCGCGGCAATATGTCGAAGTTCGATGTCAAGACCGGTGTGTGGAGTTGTAAGGAACTGGTGGGGCAGGAACCGATGCACTCCAACCATGCATGGGCACGAGCAAACGACAGCATCTCCTACACCTTTGGCGGTTATGGATTTTATCGTTTCGTCAACAACCTATACCGTATCAATCAGAACAGCGGGGAAGTGCAGGAGGTGCGATACTCACCGAAATTCAGTCCACGCACAGGTTGCTCGGCGGCTATCGTAGGCGACAGAATGTATATCTTCGGTGGCTTCGGTAATGAGAGCGGTCAGCAGGAATTGCCGGGACATTACTACTACGACCTTGTCAGTATCGACCTGAAGAGTGGCAAATCGGAGACCGTATGGGAGGTTGAGGCTGAGCAGAATACCAGTTTCCAGATGGCATCAGAGATGTACTACGACCGCGAGAAGCGTGCGTTCTATGCTGCTACCACCAACAAAGGTGGACGACTCATCCGCATCTCGCTCGATGAACCACGATGGGATATTGTCACCAACGTGATAAACACCCGTTTCAGCTTCAAGGACATGAATTTCAACCTCTATGAAAGTCAGAAGCATAAGAAACTATATGTTGTCATCAACAAATGCAAGGGTGATAATATCCACGACATTCTCATCAGCAGTATCGACCTGCCTTTGCAGGATGATTATGTGCCTGACATGGAGAAATGGACTGACAGTGAAGCCAAGAGTGGAATAAGTCTTTGGTGGCTGTTGGCGATTGCATTTGCGATTGCGATTGCGATAGCGATCGCTCGGCTTTGCCGCTTGGCTCAGCCAAGAACGAAGACGAATACGAAGACGAAAACGAAGACAGAGGCGGAGTCTGATGTTGTTGTGCCAGAGGTTACAACCTCTGGAATAATCTCCGGAATAACCCCTGACGAGCCTTCAGAGGAAGAGCCTGAGGCAGAAGAGCCACAGCAGCAGATGCTGCCTGGAACAATAACGCTGCTGGGCAATTTCTCTGTTACTGACAAGGACGGAAATGATATCACATCAAGTTTCTCAAAGCGTTTGCGCGACTTGCTTATGATCATCATCCTCTATAATCAGAAGAACAGCAAAGGTATAGAAATGCGTGAGATTGATGATAACATCTGGCAGAATATGAGTGAACTGTCGGCTCGCAACAACCGTAATGTGAACATCAGCAAACTCCGTATGCTCCTCGAGAAAGTGGGTGATGCCGAGATCAACAACGACAAGATTTACTATCAGATACGCTTCGGCAACAATGTTACCTGTGACTATGTGACAACAATGAAACTGATGAAGAAGGTCAACGATGGTCAGAAGGATGAGAAGACCATCGCCCGCACTCTGCAACAATTGTTGAAGGGCCCATTGGTGCCAAACATCTCATACGAATGGCTTGATCCGTTCAAGGCTCAGTATTCAGAGGCGGCATTGGCTTTGCTGAATAGTCTGTTGTGGCGTGCTGAGCGTGACGGCAACGACAATCAGGCATTGCAGATTGCCGAGACGATAATGCAGCACGACCCGTTCAACGACAAAGCCCTCGCCGTACAGTGCACCATCCATTGCAGAAACAACCGCAAGGGCATTGCGAAGAAGGTGTATGACAACTTCTGCAAGGTTTATCAGCACAGCATGGGCGAGCCTTATTACAAGTCGTTCATGGAAGTGACGAAATA
>JAZQOD010000065.1:0-2766 GCA_045627685.1 Prevotella sp.
CTCGGTATATTTGAAGGTTGGATCACCATTGCCCCAGCCGAGAATCTCCACGCCTTCGGATACTTCTATCTCCAACGCATTGCAGGCGTCAGGCACTACTCGTCCTTTCTTATCAACAAGGTCGATGTCGTAGATGGTGACTCCGTCATCGCCACGGGTGACAGCGGTCTTTGCTGCAACAGCATCGCCTGTGGTCTCTACGGTCTCGGTGATGACCTTCTTGCCGTTCTTATAGCCTACTGCTACTACACGACCCGGCTTATAGATTGCTTTCCACTCGAGATACTCGTTCTTTGGCATCGACTTCTTTCCGAGCGACTTGCCATTGACAAAGAGTTCCACAGCATCGCAGTTGCTATATGCCCAAACGGCAATCTCCTCGCCTTCATGGCCGCGGAGGTTCCAGTGTGGAAGGATATGAAGCACTGGTTCGTTGGTCCATGCTCCCTTCAGATAGTATGCCTCGTCCTTAGGGAATCCGCAGTAGTCGAGGACTCCAAACTGTGAGTTGGTGGCTGGATAAACCATTGGGTTGGACTCACCACGATAGTCGAAGCCTGTCCAGAAGAAGCATCCTGATGCCCAAGGGCGAGTGGCGTAGAAGTTCCAGCCGCGCTGGATTCGGTTCATCATTCCGTGGTCGCGCTCGTCAGGAGTACGGTTCATCGACTGCATGAATCCGTTCTTATGGTCATCGAAATAGACACCACGGGCTCCACAGCCTGTTGTCTCCTCTGTTCCGGCACACTTACGCTCTGGATAGACGGTGCGCAGGGAGTCGATAGGGTTCTGGATGACATAGTTGTAGCCAGCCACATCGACAGGCACAACAACAGTAGGACCGCTACTTGTGGCGAATGTCACCTCGCGTGATGGGTCGAAGCGATGAGCATAGTCGGTCATGGTGGCTGCAATCTTCTCGCCTTTCTTATCCCACTCGATGCCCCATTCCTCGTTGCCGAGACTCCAGAGGATGATAGAAGGGTGGTTCTTGTCGCGCTTTATCATCTTCTCGAGACTGCTTATCTCATACTCCGAGATTCCAGAGAGACGGTTCTCGTCGATGACAAGGATACCTAATGAGTCGCACACGTCGAGCATGGCCGGCGACATTGGATTGTGGGAAGCACGATAGGCGTTGAAGCCCAGTTCCTTGAGTTTCTTTATGCGATACACCTGTATGGCGTCTGGGATTCCAGCACCAACACCAGCATGATCCTGGTGCATGTTGAAACCCTTGAGTTTCACTTCCTTGTTGTTGAGGAGGAATCCGCGATTCTTGCTGAATTTCACATCACGGATACCAAACTTCTCTCTGTGAGTATCCACGACCTTGCCGTTTGCCATGACAACAGACACGGCTGTGTAGAGATAAGGCGAGTCGAGGCTCCAGAGGTGAGGATTGCTGAAATTATTTATATAGAATGTTCTGTCAAATTCTCTATGTGGCGGAACACCTGGAACATCATCAGGTATCAGTCCTTTTGGGAAAGGATCCTGTTTTGCAACAACATTACCCTCTGCATCGTAGATGGTGGTGATTACCTCGCAAACGACTGGTTTGTGGGAGTCGTTTCTGACGATGGTGGAAACCATTATCGAAGCACTGGTGCAGTCGTCGTTTGGTTTGGCGATGATGGTGACTCCATCCTGTGCCACATGCACTGGGTTGGTCTTTGTGAGCCATGTATGACGGTAGATACCGCCACCCTCATAGAACCAACCCTCTTCGAGAGTGGCATCAGCACGGACGCAGACAACATTCTCACCATCATAGTTCAGGTAGTCGGTGATGTCATAATGCTGCGAGAGGTAGCCCGAGCGCTCACCACCGCAGTAGAATCCGTTCACCCACACACGAGAGTCGCGAAAAATACCATCGAAGAGAATCTCGAAATGCTTGCCCTCGTCCTCCTTTGCAACGGTGAAGGTCTTGCGATACCATCCAACGGAGGTCTCTGGGTATTTATATCCAACGGTCTTGTAGCCGTGGGAATGGCTTGCCTCCTGTGCAAAAGGCAGATCGACAACGAAGTCGTGAGGCAGGTCGATGGCTTTCCATGAGGAATCATCGAACTTATTGCTGTAAGGTCCTTCGTTGTGGATGGAACTGGCCTTGGTAAGATAGTTGAAATACTCGGTGCCGCAACCGAAATCCTTTGCAGGATCGGAGGCGTTGCCGAAGTGGAAACGCCAGTCGGCATCGAAGTTGATACGCTCGCGCTGAGCGAAGGCATTATTGCAAGAGAGAATAAAAAGTAAAAGATAGATAATTTTGCGCATAAAAATTAGTCAGTATTTATGGAGTATAAATTGTTGCTATCGTATGCAAAATTACAACATTCCACAAATACTGACTAACACAATTTTGGCTAATTATTTCACAACGGTTGCCATTCGTCTCAATCCTTCCATCATCTGCTCACGGGGGCAGGCGATGTTGATGCGGAGATGATGCTGCGAGGCTGGATCGTGATATACAGTACCACTGGTCATCCATACCTTGCCCTCTTTTATCAGACGCTCTGACAGTTCATCGGCACTGATGCCCAACGCAGAGATGTCGGCCCAAACGAGATAGGTGCCCTCGAGCTTATGGATTTTGACACAAGGAACCTCACGTTCGAGGAACTCCTTCAATGCCTTGTAGTTATTATATATGTACGCGCGTAAGGCGTCGAGCCATTCCTCGCCTTTGTTGTAGGCAGCCTGGAGGGCGATGACACCAAACGGGTTGACATCGCACACCTCGTTGTCGTTGATGGC
>JAZQOD010000066.1:0-13726 GCA_045627685.1 Prevotella sp.
AGACTCTTAATGCGTTATTGCGTTAATGCGCAAATGCGTAATCGCTGATTTTCAGGCTTTTACGAAATCACCTATCGCAATAACGCAAAAATTCAGCAATCCTTAAAAATCCGTTATTTTTACATTTCTTTTATTTCGTCCCCTGAAGCCCTAAATTCCGGCACGCCCTGATGAAAGTGCCCAAATGACCTCCTCATTCCACTGAAATTAGCGTGTCATTCCGCCGAAATGAACCCATGAAAACGCCGAAATGAAGACTTCATTCCGCCCAAATGACAACCTGAAAGCGGTGGAATGACCTCCTCAAACCGCCGGAATGAGGACTAATTCGCTAGCGAATTGTTTGTCAAACCGCCGAAATGACCATACACACCTATATATAAAACATCTCCAAAGGACAGGGGGCATACACTCTTGCTACTGGAAAAGAGTATTAAATAGCCCCCTCTCCTTTGGAGAGGGATGGGGTGAGGCTTCCCTTTAGAGGGCTGGGGTGAGGCTTCCTTTAATGCCTCTCTCTTCTAACCGACATGCGGCTTGACGAAGACTTCGGAGAACTTGAAGACTTTGTCTTGCTCTTGCGAGCCGATGTAGAAGAACTGCTCTTCACTGACGAACTGCTGCCTGAAGAAGCACTGGTCTTGCGTGCCGACTTCTTTGCCTTCTTGTCAGGAGTCTGGGCTACACGTACACTGTCGAGCGAGTCTTTGAGTGCCTGGTTACCGAAGAGGTTCTTCTCGAATGCCTCAATCTCCGACTCGATACGCTTCTGCTCGGCAGTGAGTTTTGACTTGAATACCGACTCGTCCATTGCGTCCTCGGCATCAGGATCCATCGAGTTACCGGCAACAATCTGACTCAGTGTCTTGCCAAGCATATTGGTGGTCTTATAGATCTGACCTTTATACTGGTTCTTTGTGAAATAGTCGTCGGCACTCATTGTCGCAGCGTTGTTCAAGTCGCTGGTCATGATGGTCTGCTTTGCCAGGAATGGGGCGATATCATCATATTTCACCCAGAAGAGTGGGTATTTCTGGCTTGCATCACCGAAATCATCGCGCATCATGATTGGACAGAGGGCGATGACCTTCTTGTGGAATGTTGCCGAAGCCTGATCATAGTAAGCACTTTCCTTCAGATAGTATGCCTTAACATCGCGCGAAGGGATATCACTGTTGTCGATATGCATTGACTTTCCGTTGCGCTCGTAGTAGATGCCGTAGTTGTCGAGAAACTCCAATGGCTTTACGCGAGCCGAGTCGTTGAACACCTCATTACCGTCGAGACGATACTCATAAACCTTGATCTTACCTGTTATCATCAACTTGAACAGGTAGGTGAAGAGGTTCATCTTGTCGCCATTAGGCTCCTCTGGATAGTAGAGACCAGAGTTTGCACTCTCGTTGAGGTCGATCTCACGATATATATCACGACGCCACACCACATCCTCGCTCATCGTTGCCGCTGCAGGAAACGAGATCTGAGCACGTGTGGTCATATTGTTGGCATTCGACTTCTGGGCTGTTGCTGCCTTCTGTTCAGCCTTGCGTGCGGCTGGCTGGGCTGCTACATCCTGAGTGAAAAGTGAAAAGTGAAGAGTGAAGAACATCACCAACACCCAATATATTCTTTTTTCCATCATATATATATTTTTCAATCTTACTTGTTTCCTCCCCTTGGGGGGGGGAGCCAGGGAGGGGCTTTTATTTCATTTGAACTTCCATTGCAGAAGGCAACTGACGGGTCAATCCGTCAGGACCTACGGCCTGCACATGACTGATATAGAATCGGCGGCGACTGCTGAGTTTGCGGAACTGGTCCTTCTGGCGTGCTGAGAAGTTTGCACCATCAGATGCCATTGGCACTGCGTTACCCATATTATCGAAGAATACAGTCTCGAAACTTATCACACGGAACTGGATATCGAGCAATCCGTCGTCGATGGCAGCCTTGATGCCTGTTGCTTCCATGAGCTGGGCTTTTGTCATCGCTCCACCCTTGAAACGGTCGTTGCCCATTGGGAGGTAAGCGATTGGATCAGGCAACTTACGTACCTTGAAGGTGTATGTGCCCATCTGGCGTGAATGGCCGTTGGAGTTGGCAGAAACAGTGATTGTCACATCCTTACCCACTGCCGATGGCTTTGCGATGTAGCGTCCCATACCTAATGAGCGGAACTCACCTCCCGACATTGATGCTGACACTGCGTTGAGTGGCACACCAGGGATGGAAATCGAGATTGGGTTCTCATAACCGGCATAGAGCACATTCATCAGGTCGGCAGAAACGGTTGCCGATGGGTTGACAACGGTATAGGTCTGCGAGAAGTCACGACGGATGGTCTCGCCACCACCGTTCTGCATTGTGATATATCCCGAGAAAGTGTGCTCGCCTACTCCACCTGCGGTGAACTCGTATGTAGAATTGTTGAGGTTCACTTTCTGGTTGCCGATATAAATCTGTGGCTGGAGGGTTGTATCCACAGCAGCCATGACGATCTGTGCAGAGAACTTGTCGCCACTGACAACAGTACGCGATTCAGGAATGACGAACGCCGAGAGTTTGTTCACTCGGATATCCTTCACGTCGATGTTCGACACGAGGTTATGAAGAACTTCACCTTCAGCATGGCGCACATCATTCTGGAGTTTCGACAGCAAGGTCACTGCTGCTGCCACTGGCATGTTCTCGAACATCGATTCCTGCCAGTTCTTGCCAAGGGCTTTCGCCTGCTTCGACACATCTGTTGCGAGGTTGTCGGCGATGATGGTACGCTGGTCGCCTTCTGGGAGCATCTTCAAAATCTTTGAACGATAGTCGTTGATGGCATTATAGAGTTTGCCACCCTGACCGGTTCCTGGTGCGAGCATCACATGCGATGCTGCCTCGAGGTTGTCCTTTGCTTCGATGTTGTTGATGTCGCCATCCTTACCGTCGGCTTCCTTCACGATGGCAATCTTCAGGTTCTGGGCGAGGTTATAGAGGGAGTCGCTCATCACCTTCACTGCCTGAGCCTTGTCAAACCACTCCTTCACCTTCTGAGGATTGGCTTTCATCTGGGCAGCAAAGTCATCGTATATTGTCTGGTTACCCTTCACCGAGTTGGCTGTACTGCGGTTCAGACTGTCATCCACCAACGAGAAGCCATTGAGCACCTCGTTGCTGACATTGAGCGCAAGCATAGCCATCAAGACGACATACATAAGGTTGATCATCTTCTGGCGCGGGTTAACGGGTCTTTTCTTTATCATTTTTTCAAAATGCTAAAAAGTTAAGTGTTAAAAGTTAAGAGTTAAAAGTTATTCTTTACTCTTCTCCATATTTTCTTTCTTTGTATTTATTATTGATATTAATATTGATATAATAGAATTCACATCATCTAATAAAGAATCAAACATCTTATCATCCAGATATTGGTTATCATGCAGCAGTCTCAACCAGTAACGCGTCTCATTTGCCTCTTTCAGGGCTATATAATGCTTACTAACAAAGTCGGCGTCACTCTGAGCATACACAGCCTCTGCTGCATTGGCACCTATGGATGTACCACAGCGAAATATTTGCTTTGAGATAATATATTCTTTTTTCTGTGTACGGAGATACTTCTCAAGTTTTACAATCCTGTTGGCGAATTCGTAAGAGTTTTCTGCAATTAGACTGTAAGACATACTATAACTTTTAACTTTTAACCTTTAACTTGATTAAAATTCACTGTCATTGCTTCAATCATGCGGGCATAGACAGCATTGAGCTGCTCAAGCTGCTCCGACATGTGACGCACTTTCTGGTTGATCTCATCCTGGGTGCCGATCTGCATTGAAGCACTCTTAAGCTGCATCTCGTAAACCTTTGCGATACCAGTGAGGGTACGGTTGAGATTCTCCATCTCGATAGAGTCGGTAGTGAGGCGCTCGCTCTGCGCTGCCACCTTGAGGAGCAACTCGTTGAGTTCGTTGAGACGATCCACATAAGTTGTTGTTGCTGCTTCCATAGCCTCGGCTGTCTCCTGGGTAACGGCTGGAGCAGGTGTCATAGGACCGTTGATGCCACCGATTACGCGTGGACCATCACCAGCAACACCTTCTGCACCTTCAACTGCTGTTCCGTCGAATGCTGCTGCCGCACCATTACCGCCACCGATGATGATTGTGCCACCACCAGCACCTGCAACAACCGGTATCTCGTCTTCATCCTGCTCTGCCTGAGCGAGGCTGCGAGATGTAGGCAACTCCTTGCCATCTTCGGTCTTGTCGAAAGGACGGTCGAAACCGGCAATGAAGAACACGAATACCTCAGTACCCATACCAAGGAAAAGCATGAAGTTGGCTCCCGGGAGGTGGGTCAACTTGAACAACGCACCGAGGATTACGATTGACGCACCCCATGAGTAAGCATAGTTCATGAAGGTCTGTCCTGGAACACTATCAAGCCACTTCTGGAGGCGATAGACGATATTGTATTTGCTATATTTTGCCATAACTATTTTTTCTTTGACTTTTTGCTTTTTTCACTTGTTGAGTTTGCGAGGCTGCGTACACAGCGGAATCCGATGTACGAGCGTGGCTGGTTCTGATATTCCCATGTACGCCATGCTGCACGGATATAACTCTCTGGGTCTTTCCACGAACCACCACGGACACTCTTCTTCTTCAATCGGTAAGGGTCTTCCTTGGCAGCCTTGTACTCGAGTTGTGGGTTGAAGTCGTTCATCGCCTCTACTCCGGCTTCGGTATAGATGGTGCTTGTCCATTCTGCCACATTTCCCGCCATATCGAAGAGACCATTGGTGTTGGATGAATAGATGCCCACCTTCGAGGTGATGAGGTTTCCGTCCTTGGTGTAGTTACCGCGGTCAGGCTTGAAGTTGGCGAAGAAACATCCGTCCTCGCTCTTGGTGTCCTTCTGTTCCCAAGGGAACTCGTTGCCTTCCTTGCCACGGGCTGCATACTCCCACTCTGCCTCTGTTGGGAGACGGTAGCGCTGGATATAGCGTGCCTCTGGACCGAGACCTTTCAACAGATAGTCGGTACGCCAAGCACAGAACGCATTTGCCTGCTCCCATGTGACACCGACAACAGGATAGTCGTTGTAGGCTGGGTTTGAGAAGTAGTTGCGGAGGTACATCTCATTGTCGGAGTTCTGGAAATCGTTCACCCAACAAGTGGTATCTGGATAGATGTTCACGATATAGGTGTTGAGGAAGTCCCATGGGCCTGACAATGGACGGTCGATGGTCTCGCGAACGATACGACCTTCATCATCGATATATGCTGTATCCTTCGAGATCATTACAATCTCATCTGGATTGACAACGATATCGGTGTTGAGGTTACGCTCGTCAGGACGGATACGGTTACGGCGCAGTGCTGCTGTGACATAATCGTAGATCTCATAACGATAGTTCATCTGGCTGTAATCAAGGAGTTTCTCACCTGTCACTGGGTTGGTGACATAAAGCGACTCGATGGCGCGGAGCTCGTCCTCGTTTGGCTTGCGAGGGAGCTGCTTCTTCCAGTTGAGGTGTGGAGTGACAGGCTCACCGTTCTTATCCTCGGTGATCATGTAACTCTCATCGCCTCCGTATGAAGGGTCTGCCAGACGGGTACGGAGAATACTGTCGCGCACCCACATCACAAACTGCTTGTACTGCGAGTTGGTAACCTCTGTCTCGTCCATCCAGAAACCATCAACGGAAATATCCTTCACCGGTGTTTCCTTACCCCAGAGGCTGTCCTGCTGGTCGATACCCATGTGGAGGTAACCACGACCAACGCGAGTCATACCGTAAGGTGTTGGTTCGGAGAATGAACGACCGCCGACACCTGTGACCTCGCCACCGGCACCGACCGAAGACATCTTCTTGCTGCTCATACAGCCTACCAGTGAAACAAGGGTGGCTGAGAAGCAAAGAACTATGAACAATTTCTTCATAAATATCTTATCTTTTATTTTTATACAACATTCAGCGTGGGTTGCATCCCCACCTTATTTATAATATACGCACACTCTGGTGCTTGTTTCTGCCTTTTTTCACCAGGTTGATGTCCATCTGGTAGCCAATGAACAGTTCATGACTGCCGTTGATGAAACTGATACCTCCGGTGTAGTATTCATAACTATAACCGACAATAATTCCCTGCACATTGCCTCCAATGAGCAACGACACGGAATTCATCGGACTGTAATTCAAACCGGCATACATCATCTTTTTCTCTGTCGTATAGACGAGGCGTCCGGTAACATCGGCCCTGTATCCTGCGAGATCGGTTCGCACCAACACAGAGGGCTTTATAGTTAAAAACGGATTTCTTAGCTTAATATTGTATCCGGCTGTAAAATAATATGTTCTGTCAATCTGAAGTTCGTTGGTTTCACCGAGTTCAATGAGCGGTGCATTCACATGCGCCACCGATGCTCCGACATACAAAGGACCGCGTTTGTAGTACAATCCTACCGAGAGGTCTATCTGGTGACCATCCACTTCCGATGAAGAAAACGCAGGGTCGCTGGAATCTTCAAGATCGAGTTTGCTACCATCAAACGACTCACTCAACAGTCCGGCTTCCACTCCTATCGACATCTGACCGCCCAAAAGGTTGAACTTGCCCGCATACTGGCCTTCAATGCGTGTATGCTTGAACAAACCGATCTGGTCGTTCATGAACTTCAAACCACCACCGTGGTACATCTTCATGAAATAGAACGGAATGTCTGCCGACACATACATGGTATTCGGGTTGTGCTCAAACCCTGCCATCTGCAAAGCGTATGCTGCGGCAATGTTGAGTTTCGCCTCTTTACCCACTGATGCGGCATTGAACGAGGGTTCCATGTCGAAATAATGCGAAAACGACGGATCATACTGTGCTCGCGCCTCAAACACAAGCATAGCAAGAAGAATCGTTATGACATATTTACACTTCACCACCTTAAAATAACGTGTAAATTGCCATTTTATTGTTTAAGAAGCAAAGAATTTAGCGTATAATTTGCACTGGTCCGAGAAGCCCGGAAGGTTGCAGGTCGCTATTCTTGTCCTGTGAGTTGCTTGTCCAGTATGTGAATCGGTCGGCTTCGGGTATTGCATCAAGCTCGCCGATGATCCTGTTGCGCCAGCAGTTCACCACCTCAATCTCAACATCATTCTTGCCTTTTCTTACTGCCGAAGTGATGTTCAGCGAATATGGCGAAGTCCACACTCCACCCACGTACTGACCGTTTATCTTCACCTTCGCCATGCAACCTACCTTGCCGAGATTGATACGAAGTTCGCCCTTCGGTAGTTTCTTCAAGCGGAAACTGTTCTTATACACGGCTGTTCCAGAGAAATAACGTATCTCAGGATTGTCGTTCTCGGTCCAGTCAGCCAACCGCACCATTGTCTGATGGGTATCTTTCAAACCTCTTTCCTCCTGGAAATCAACAGTCCATTCGCCATCAACCTCACACACGAGTTCCTCCTCCGGGAAATTCTCTGTAGCAGTAGTTGCCATCTTGTTGTCAGAGAATACAATGAATGCACTTTCCTGAGGATGGAGCATCAATGGTACCTCGGTAAGCTCGCCTGTTGAGGTATATTCAGGCAATGGACGCACTTCGGCTGTCAGAGGATTCCACAACTGTGGGTGCTTTCCGCTAACACGGAACTGACCGGTATAGTCAACCTCCCTGTCAGACTGATTGGAAATGAAATACACCTCGCCTTCATCGGTCGTGCGATGGATAAACAACAATGGTTCATTGGTATTCTCTGCCACGAAATCGGGCTTTACGCCTAACGAAGCAAGTGCATCGACCAGCGACTCCTGTGTTGCAATTCTCTCGCCGAGGGTTTTCACCTCTTTGTCGGCATCAGGGTAGCCAGCAAGACTTGGTGATCGCTCCGGACGTGGACCGACGATTGCCAGGCCTTCTTCCGAGAGAGAACGGATCTTGCGTGCAAGGGCTGGGCGCATGGTGGTTTGCGGAGGAAGAACGAGCACAGAATAGCGCATTCCACTCTTGAGACAGAGTTCTTGGTTCTCCACCCACGAGTCCATCAGCACTTCGGCATTCACATAGTCGAAAGAATAGCCATGGGGGAGTTCAGGGGTTAGCGTTCCCATCATTTTCGGTGCGTCTTCGCCGATGAAATATGCTACATCTGCGACATAACGGCCTTGCTGAAGCATATAGTTGCAGCGTTTCATGTACTGGTTGAACACATCAAACTGCGAGAACCATGTATTGTTGCGGTTGAACTCGGTACCAAACCACGCATTGATACCTGGCTTGCGGTCGTCTGGCTGCTGAACATAGATATGATAAAGGGTGGAATTGATACCTTCCGTAAAGAATCGGTCACCACGGGTTTTGAGCATTGCCGGATGGAAGGTGAAGGAAGGAAATCCTGATGTGAACGATTCCGCCCACACTCTGTTTTTTCCATAGATATGTCCGCATGAAGAGGCAAGGCGGTTTTCAATATCACCCAAATCGCCGAGAGTCCAAAACTCACCACCTATCTCGTCGCTCTGACCACCATACTGCAGAAATTCACCTGGGAATCCCCAGTGTCCATAGCACTCAAGCCATGTTGTAAGACCATACTCATGACTTATGTCGCGGAGCCCTCCGACATAGTTATAAGCTACTTCGTCGGCTATCAGTCTTCGTACATCCCAAAGGAATCGGTCGCTTTCATCCTCGCTGTTCACCACAATCCCATCAAGAACAGGCATGAATGGCACCGGATCATAGCCATAGGCTTTGCGGAAATCGGCAATCATATTGTCGGTCCAGTTCTGACCGCCGGTCTCGTAACTATCCTCTACCACAATCTTGAAAGTAGTGCGATCCTCGGCTGGGATTCTTCGCAATATCTCACCAAGATATTTATCGAAATGGCCGCGTATATGCTCACGACTCATCTTATCGGCTTCATATCCGGTAGCCTCCGCTGGTGCTGGAGAGTTGACAACACGTGTAGGTACCATCGCTGTTTGCATAATAACCCAGTCGCCTTCTGGAGCTTTCCATTTTAGGATTCCTTCCTCGGTCACATTATTGGTTACATCAATAATCTCATCACTGCTGATGGTGCCTTCCCGACGACCATTCTCACGAGTATTCTGCCACATATAGGCATCCCACATAGGGTGTGGTGTCGGCCACATTTTTGATAGAGATTTCTCCGCCCAACTGTCAACAACCGGCTGGGAAACAAACTCGGCTTTTTCAACTGCGTTTTCATCGGTGAACCTCACAAAACAGTTGTCGCGTTGTGCATCGGGTATTGAAACGAGTGCTTTTGCATAAGGCACAAAACCAACATTCAGAGCGTCATTACTTCTATCCACATGGAAGCGTTTGATGATTCTCTCGCCAGTAGGCTCTTTCACAAACACCTCACCATCGAATGCACTCCGCTGTGGTCGTGGAGTAATTACAAGACCTCTGACAATAGTCTGGTTTACAGCTTTCAACGGCAGCGCCAGCACTTTCACTCGTTGCTGTTCAGCATCGATCTGCGGCAAAGCAATATTTACGGTTCTGCCTCCGGACACGGTATCCTTGTTACACGCAAGATATCGCATCGACTGTTCTGGTTTTACCCAAGGACCACCGGACTGGCTCCAACCGGGACAGTTGAACAAACCAACCTCAATATCGAGTTCTCCTGCATGCTTGAACATCGCATGAAGGATATCCCACCATTCCTCAGTCCACAGTTCGACATTGCCTTTCGGCACACCTTGTCCCTCGCCTATCATTCCAATCTGAACGCGGGTGATGCCTGCCTTCTTCATTGCGTCGAGGTCTTTGATGACTCCATCCTTGGATATATTACCGGCTATCCAATACCAATAAACTGCCAATGGCTGGTTTTCTGGAATGTTCTTGAAGGTGCTGCACATTGTGCCCTGTGCAAAACTGCACATGGATGCGAGAAGCAGAATTACAGTTAATAGAGTCTTTGCCATTTTTCGTTACTTCGTTTAAGGTAGATATACTTTGAAAACGTTAAAATATGGGCTTTATTGTGGGTAGTAGGGCATTATTGCCAAATATTGTATGCCTTTGTGTCATTCTGTACAAAAAAAATGATAACTTTGCATTTGATTTGAAAGAACAATAGAAAAATGAGAATACTCGATATCCAACTTTCTGACGAGTTCAAGGCTGCTTGCCCTGATTTTTGCGGCTGCGCCGTTTACGCAACAATAAAAAACACTGAGTATAATGAAGCCCTATGGGGCGAAATCGCTGAGGTCACTGAGTGGTTGCGCAGGGAGTTCACCACCGACACAGTGAAGCAGCGCAGTGGAATCCTCGCCACCCGCAGTGGCTACAAGGCTTGTGGAAAGGACCCGAGTCGCTACCGTCCAAGCAACGAACAGTTGTGTCGCCGTCTGTTGCAGGGAAAGGACTTATATGCCGTAAGCACCGTTGTGGACTTGCTCAACCTGGCTTCTATAAAATATGCTTATAGCATCGGTGGATTCGACTACGACAAGATTGAGGGCGACAGTGTTGTTCTTGGTATTGGTCGTGAGGGTGAACCTTACGAGGGTATCGGTCGTGGTGTTCTGAACATCGAGGGAATGCCGGTTTATCGTGACAATATTGGCGGTATCGGCACTCCTACGAGCGATAACGAACGCACAAAACTGTCATTGGACACCACTCATCTGGTTTGTTTCATCAATGGCTACGATGGCAATCACGAGAATGTAGAAGCCTGCGCCAACCTCATCCACGACCTCCTTGTGAAATATGCTGATTCTACCGAGGCAGAGATTAAAATAGTTTTTTACGCATAATAGAGTAACTAAAGTCCCCCTCCATTATGGGAGGGGTGCCCAAAGGGCGGGGTGGGTCTCCTGAGGTGTCTGAAGGTACCCTTACTCCGGCTGAATCTCATCCTCATTCGGCAGTGCTTTCCAGCCTTCGCCGTATGTATCGTAGGCATCGGTTACAACAACGAATGCTCGCGGATCAACCTCTTTCACCTTACGCTTCACCATCTGTACCTCCTTGTAACTGATAACAAGGAACACCATTTCTTTGTCTTTGCGGGTGTACAATCCGCTGCCCTTAACCAATGTGGCAGTGCGGTCGAGCACCTTCAATATATACTGATGCAACTCATCGAGATTCTGGTCACTGATGATAAACAATATCTTATCATCCTTGCTTCCATTAATGGTTTGAGCAATGACACGCGCAATGAGATATATCGATATCAGGGAATAGAACGAGAGGAATATATCACTTCTGCCTCCCTCGGTATTTCCTCCAATACCGAAACCGATAACGACAAGACCAAACAGCACCACTACTCCATCGGCAAGGAGAATACCACGACTGAAACGGATATGACAGTATTTCTGCAATATCATCGCCACGATATCAGTTCCTCCCGAGGTGGCGCCGCTTTTCACAATGATACCACAACCCAAACCGATAAGCACCGAACCAATGATTACCGGCAATATCAACTGGTCGCTCATATCGAGCATACCACCGAGCAGCAATGCCGGATCAAGGCTTTCGAGCGCTTCCCTGGTTGGATAGGCCATCTGCGACATGATGTTCATTATCAGAGGCGTTGTCAATGCAGCAACGCAGGTCTTGGATCCTAAACGCGAGCCTAACAGCACCACCGAAAGGATGAGCAACGGTATATCGAACATATATCCGAAGGTACCGACCTGAATGCTCGGAAACAACGAATGGAGCACAATACTTGCGCCATAAACACCTCCCGGCACTATATTATAAGGATTGATAAAGAACACAAAACCGGCTGCAAGGATGGTACATCCTGAGAACATACCAACCCACGACATTATTTCTTTCTGTACTCGTTTGTCCATAATTCTATAATTATGCAACAAAAATACAAAAAAATTTTGAAACCGATGAAGAAAAAGCAAAGAAAAATGGGAAGAACAGTCAAAATATTGCTATTCTTCCCATTATTCTTGTTAAATCACCTTATCTCTCCGCAAGCATCAGCACTGCTTACGCTCCATTCGCACTCTGCGCGCTTCACATAGCCGGTCTTGCCCTCAAATTTCACCCTATACCAGTCGCCACTTACGGCGAGGCACTCTGCACACTCTGGTATTCCGTCAGGATCTTGGAAACTCTCTATTGTCTGGGAATCATCCGTTGGCTTTGCTTTCATCAACACAGTGCTATGCTTTTCGTTACGCATCAGGACATAACCGTGTCCTTCTACGGCGGTCCATGTTATGATTTCGGCATCTTTCCGTGGTATGGTATATGGTCCATCCTGCCCGAGGCAAACGAGGTAATATTCCTTTGTCTCTCCCTGATAGTGATAGAATCCAGGTGCCAGATTGTCAGACACATCGCCAACTTTCCCCGCTTCTTCATCATAATACATTGTTGGAGCCGTTTTCAGGAGTTTCACCACCTTTGCCATCTCAGCCTTATCGCTTGTCGCAGCCGACTCTCTTGAAGCCTCTTTCTGCTCATCAACAATCTCCACGGAGTCAGCACTCCCATTCATTGCTCCATCTTCAGAGGTATTACTGCCAGTCGTCTTGCTGCCGCAACTTGCCAAAGCCATCAGCGCTAACATCCATATATTAAGATATATTCTTTTCATATGTTATCAAAAGAAAAAACCAACGACACAAACAAATAAGTTTATTTTATATCGTTGGTTATTTAATGTTTTAAGTTTTATCTTTGGGTTAATACTCCTCTTCGTCCCAGAGGAAATCTTCCTTATCAGGATAATCAGGCCATAACTCCTCAATACCATCGTAAATATCGCCTTCATCCTCAATTTCCTCAAGATTTTCAATCACTTCGAGAGGGCAACCAGAACGAACAGCATAATCAAGCAACTCTTCACGGGTTGCTGGCCAAGGGGCATCTTCAAGATGCGAAGCTAATTCAAGTGTCCAATACATAGTTATCTAATTTTTATAGGTTTCTTACTCTGGTGTGCAAAAATACAACTTTATTTTGTTTTAGCAACAAAAAATGAGAAAAAAAACATATTTTTCACAAAATACAACAATAAAAATTGCAAACCAATGCAAAAGTGCACTAGAAATTGAGTTTATAATGCTGTTTATAAAGATCAGTCGCAAGGAAACAGATTGCTAAATCATAGAGATCAAATGTTACTCCAACCGACTTCAACTCCTTTATTCTTCGCCATTCCTCCAATGATTTTTCACTGGTGAACATCCCCTCTACAACGAAAGCCACACAATCAGGTTCCTCTTCCAAGAAACTCTCTATATAAGATAAAGGAATCTTATTTAAATCAAAGATGTGCAGTTCATCCCTTTTGATAAAGTTTCTAACTCGAAAATAAAGCTTTTTTCGTTTAAGTTCCTCACCTGAAAACTGCTTCTCCATCTCCTCATAGGCATAATATGGTAGTTGCTCTGTGATGACATCCTTCACAAAGTTATAAGCCCAAGGCGACTGGATACCAAATCCTTTGGACTTTCCTACACGACAGAGATATTCCTTTATGGATTTCATTTTAAACGAAAACGATGACGAAGACGATGACGATAACGATAACGATTACTGAATATCGAAAAAGGTATTTAAACTCCTCCCTCCCCATCATGGGGGAGGGCCGGGGAGAGGGTCCCCAACAAAAAAGCCCCGAGATTACTCTCGAGGCTCTCTTTCAAAGAAGGCGGCTTCCTACTCTCCCGCATTGCATTGCAGTACCATCGGCGTAAGT
>JAZQOD010000067.1:0-2602 GCA_045627685.1 Prevotella sp.
GAAGAAGCCGAGCCTGACCTTGGTGATATCCCTGTAAGAGATAATCTCAACGAGACAGCAGCATTCCTTCCAGAACTCGTTACTGATAAGGACGGTAATGTGGCAGTACGATTCACATTGCCAGAGTCGCTCACCACCTGGCGATTCCTCGGTGTGGCTCACGACAAAGAGATGAAGAACGGAGTTCTGACCGGTGAGGCCATTGCACAGAAGCAGATTATGGTGCAGCCAAATATGCCACGCTTTGTACGTGAAGGTGATAAGGGACAACTCACTGCCACCATCACCAACACCACAGAAAAAGCACTCGCCGGAACAGCACAGATTACAATCCTGAATGCAGAAACCCAGAAGCAGGTTTACCAGCAGCGTGTGGCATTCAGCGTGAAGGGCAATGAGACATCATCGGCATTGTTCAATATCCCAGAGAACCTCCCTGCCGATATGTATATAGTAAAGGTGGTGGCAAAGGCAGGCAACTTCTCCGACGGTGAACAGCAGTATATGCCAGTGCTCTCGAAGAAGGAACTCGTGACAACAACACGCGCCATCACACAGGTGAAGCCAGGTATGAAGGTTGTTGACCTGAATGAACTCTTTGGCAAGAACACCCAGGACGAGAAGGTGACAATAGAATATACCAACAATCCAGCATGGTTGATGATTGACGCCCTTCCTACCGCAATCAAGGAATGCAAGGATGAGAACAATGCCGTGTCGCTCTCTACAGCACTCTATGCAGCAACGCTCTCGAAGTATATCAAGG
Organism: Prevotella sp.; assembly: GCA_045627685.1. Lineage (GTDB taxonomy): Bacteria > Bacteroidota > Bacteroidia > Bacteroidales > Bacteroidaceae > Prevotella. The sequence goes on from JAZQOD010000067.1 coordinate 767, forward strand.
CCAGTGTTGAGGATGTGGAACTCGATGCCGACACCCTCGAGGCAACATCGGCAAAACTCCGCACCGCTCTTTCTACATTGCAGAACGAGAACGGTAGTTTCTCGTGGTGGCCATCGATGCCAGGCAGCACATACATGACACTCACAGTAGTGCGTAACCTCGTGCGCCTCGATGCACTGCTCGGTGTGCAGAGTGAGAATACTGCCATCCTGACGAAGGCAATGAACTATCTCACCACCTGCATCAACAAGGAGGTGGCAGAGATGAAGAAATACGAGAAAGACAGCAAGAACAAGCCAATGCCTTCGGAGGTTGCAATGGACTATCTCTATCTGCAATCGATAAACCAGGCAGAAGGAGTCAAGGTGAACAAGGCCGACATAGAATACCTGATGTCGCTCTTGAAGAAGCGTTCGAAGGAACTCACTATCTATGGCAAGGCAAACATCGCCGTGGCTTTCGCAAAGTCGAAGATTGGTGGTGACAAGTCGAAGGCACAGGAACTCATAGAGAGCGTGGAGCAGTATTCGGTTGCCACAGAACTGATGGGCCGTTATTACGACACACCAAAGGCACAGTACTCTTGGCGCGATTATAAGATTCCAACAGAGACAGCCGCTATCGAGGCATTGCAGGTTGTACGCCCTGATGACAAGACCGTTGTGGCAGAGATGCGTCAGTGGTTGCTCAACGAGAAGCGTACCCAGCAGTGGGATACCCCTATCAACACCACATCTGCGATATATGCATTCCTCAATGGCAATTTATCTGCCCTCGACGAGGTGACAGAACCAGCGAAGATAATGCTCGACAATAAGACATTCACCACCGATGGTAAGAAGAAGGGATTCTTCAAGACTACCGAGGAAGGCCGTTACAACAAGATTACCTTCGACAAGATGTCGGAAGGAATGTCGTTCGGCGCTGTCTATACCGAGGCTCTGCAGCCAGTGTCTGACGTGGAGAATGTGACAGAGAACCAGTTGAAGGTGACCCGCGAGATTGTTGATGCCGAGGGTAATCCTGTAAGTGAGTTCACTGTAGGTCAGAAAGTGATTGTGAGAATAACCATCACTGCCGACCGCGACTATGACTTCGTTGAAGTAGAGGACAACCGTCCTGCCTGCTTTGAGCCAGTCAACCAACTCTCAGGTTATGGTTGGGGATACTATGTGAAACCTCGCGACAACAAGACCTCGTTCTATTTCTGTAAGATGCCAAAGGGCAAGCAAGTTATTGAAACCGAATATTTCGTTGACCGTGCTGGCACTTACCAGAGTGGACTCGTAGTGGCACGCTGTGCCTATGCCCCTGAGTTCTCTGCCCGCGAGAAAGCATATACAGTAAAAGTAAAATAGATTAAGATTAATAATGACAATGAATAAGATATTTCCTCTCTTTGCCCTTGCCCTGATGTCGGCATCGGTTAACGCTCAGACTCTCACAGCCCAGTCTACTGTCGTGGATATGGGACAGGTGCAGTATTTCACACCAACAAGTGGCGTGTTCTCGCTGAAAAACACCAGCAACAAGACAGTGACAATCGCCGAGGTTGATACCGGTTGTGGTTGTACCACAGTGTCGTATCCAACAACGCCTATCCCTGCCGGCGGCGAGTTCACAATCAAGGTGACCTATGATGCACGAATGATGGGCCATTTCGACAAGGCTATCGATGTGTATGCCGAGGGAGCGAAGAAACCATTGCAGTTGGATCTGCGTGGCGTCGTTGTCGAGGAGGTGACCGACTTCAAGGGTGACTTCCCATTCCAGTTGGGTTCGCTCACTGCCGACTGTAACTATCTTGAGTTTGAGGATGTTCGTTTAGGAGAAGTC
>JAZQOD010000068.1:0-15459 GCA_045627685.1 Prevotella sp.
TGGTGGTGATCTTCGCGTTGTGGGTCTCTACGTTCTTGCAATACTGGTACACATATTTCGAGTCGCTCTCCAAACCATCGACATAGATATTCTGGCAGAACATGAACGGATATGTGCCCTCGTGGAGTTTCACATTCTTGATACGGATACCGTCAACCTTCCAGAAGGTCTCGTCGGCATCGTTGATCTGCACATTCTCGAGAGTGAGGTTCTTCATCTCACGGAACAGTTTCGGTGCGTCGATGATGGTATCGCGCATTGTCATATCGTTGGAATACCATATTGCCGAGCGTGAGCCCACCTCGAAATAGCAGTTGGTGAGGAGTGAACCGTCAACATGCCACCAAGGGTATTTACCAATGAAACGGCAGTTGTCGGCTTCGATATTCTTACAGCATTTGATGCCTGATTCTCCTTCTGTGATTGTTACATTTTCAAGGCGAAGGTCCTTCTCTCCAAACAGAGGACGCTCGCCTCCGAACGATTTATCTTTTATTGTATTCATCCTGAGTTGTTTATATTGTTCTGCAAAATTACTCATAAATCCCGACACTTTACTTTTTTATTTCCTAAAAAAGAAAAAAACGTCTATGTGCGGTGGATTATTCCGGCCTGGATGACATATTTCAGTTGGGCGGAAGGGGTGTATATACAGATGTCGGCGTCCTTGCCGATGGCGATGCTACCCTTACGGTCGTCGATATGCATTATTCTCGCAGGGGTCGAGGCAGTCATCGTGAACGCATCATCCCAACTCATGCCACATCTGTTGATGATGGTATCGACGAGACGGTCCATCGTTGCAATGCTACCAGCCAGTGCCGAACGGTCGACAAGTTTCGCCACACCATCCTCGATGATTGTGTTCTTGTCGAATGTGGTATCCGAATCACTGCCCGCAGGCGCCATCGCATCGGTGACGAGAGCAATATTGGCGGTGCCTTTAACCTTATGCACCAGATGAAGCAGCACTGGAGGCACATGAATGCCATCGGCAATGACCTCAACGGTGATGCCGTCAGTGATGAGCACCGACTCTATCGTTCCCGCATGCTTGAACTCCCGGATGTTGTGAACACCCGTCATCGCGTTATAGAAATGTGTGGCGTGCGTGAAGCCCGACGCGAAGCCTTTTGTTACAGCGTCATAGTCGGCCTCCGTATGCCCGAGAGCCACGAGGACACCACGGCGGGCGCATTCCTTTCCGAAGTCGAGAGCCCCCGGCAGTTCCGGAGCAGCATCCCATCGCCTGATGCAAGGGAATGCGTCGAGAAGAGCGATATACTCCTCGGGATCAGCCTGCCGGATCATCTCCGGCCACTGGCCGCCACACTTGCGGATATTGAAATAAGGTCCTTCGAGATGCAATCCCGCCACAGGGCTATGCTCTTCGTGCATTATTCGGGTGCATATCTCCGCCGCCTGGCGAATCATCGTGTTCGACGAAGAGGCGAGGGTAGGGAAGAGGGTGGTGGTGCCATGCTGCATGTGAGTGGTGATGACCGTGCGGAAAGCCTCCTCGGTACATTCCATGAAGTCGTGTCCGCCACCGCCGTGAATATGCATGTCGATACCCCCGGGACCGATGATGAGTCCTTCGGCATTGACGATCTCGCAGTCCTCGCGAGGAGAGTTGTCGTTGCTGATATCAACAATCTTTCCATCCTCGCAGAGCAACGCCCCACCGTTGATCCATCCCTGAGGAGTGAATATACTGCCGTTAATAATCTGAATCTTCAAAACGTATGATATTTATGAGACATTTCAACGCCCTTCAAAGCATTTCACTCCCCCTGTCCCGAGCCGGGGGCAAGGGAAGCGAAGCGAGGGAAAGGGGCGTTACCTTTTATTCCCAAACGTCATTCCCGGCCAGTCGTCGGTGCGGAATGGTGATGCAGGCAATCCCTCGCCGTTGACGAGGTTGCAGTCAGGGTTGTTTCCCCACGCATAGCGCACTGCCACAGGGAATTCCACCTCAGGACAAGAAACAACGATAGACTCCGTTGTCCACTGTCCACGCTGCTCCTTCACAATCTCTGCATCAGCCCAGTGCCATTGGCGGTCGAGCCCAGCGACAGCAAAGCCTTTGAGTTTGCCACCGTCGGAAGTCTTCATGCCCCTTGCGGTGTTACGCGCAAACTGCAGACGGATGGTGTTCCCCTCAATCTTGTAACTCTGATACATCGGTCCTTCATACACCAGTCGCTCGCCGTAAGCCGTAGCACGAGCGGCAAGAGCAAGACGATGACCAACATCCTGCTTGTTCTTTGGATGGATGTCGTTAGCCTCGCCGATGTCGATGATGGTAGCCATTCCAACATTTTCGAGACGCTGGCGTGTAAGCAGTTGAGCCTCACGCAGTTCAGCCCAGTCAGACTCCGCCGGTTCTGCATCGCGTCCCATGAAGTTAGCCAACTGCACCATATAGAATGGGAAGTCGTAGCCCCACTTGTTGCGCCAGTTTTTTATCATCAGCGGCATCAGTTCGCGATACTGATATGCCTGTGGCGCATTCGACTCACCCTGATACCAGATAGCACCCTTGATGGTGTAAGGCACGATAGGATGTATCATTGCATTGTAGAGGAATGTGTGGACATTAGGATTGTCGCTGGTGTTCACAGGCATAGCAGGAGTGGTGCCGATAGGCGCCGACGATTTGAAACTCCACTCGCCCACGAGCGAGATACTCTCCTCGCTGTCTTTGATGGAGATGTTGAAGTTCTTGTCCTCGCAACTGATGCCCGACAAGCCGCCGGTGTCGTGAACGCGGATAGCGATGGTAGCCTTGCCCGCCTTCACCAAGTTGCCAGGGATGGTGTAGGTGCGAGGCACCCAGCAACCGACAGTCTGGCCCACAACCTCACCGTTGAACAGTGTCACATCATTATCATCGACAGTGCCGAGGTTGAGGGTGAGATCCTTGCCAGCCCACGAAGCAGGGATGTCGATGGTGCGGCGCAACCACCAAAAAGCATTGATGGTGCCCGGTTCGGAAGTAGCACTTGGCTCGTGCATGGTATTCCAACCAGAGATGTCGGTAGAAGGAAGCGCCCATACAGGAGTGCCGTCCTTGTAGCCGATGTCGTATTTCTGCATTTCCTCATACCACTCATCGAGTTGCTTGTAGTAGAACGCGTTACGCTCCTCGGTGGTGGCAGGGAGGTTGCTCACTGTGGCAACGTTCTTATCCTGATCAGGCATTGTCTTCAACGCGTCGATGCTTATCCACGACTCGATGATGGTGCCGCCCCACGAGGTGTCGATGAGACCAACCGGCACATTCTGGTATTTATTGATGTCGCGTCCGAAGAAATAGGCGCAAGCCGAGAAGTCGGCAATGCTCTGCGGATTACACACCTGCCATCCGTCGTGCTCCACTTCGAGGTTATCGACCGGTTTGCCGCTTGTCACCTTCTTTGCCAGCAGGAATCGGATATTTGGGTATTTAGCGGCATCCTGTATCTCCTGCTCGTAGTTCTTTATTCTGCCCCAGCCTTCGACCGGCATTTCCATGTTCGACTGTCCCGAGCATATCCACACCTCGCCGATCATCACATTGTTGATGACGGTCTTCTTCTTGCCTTCGGCAACGGTGATGGTGTAAGGACCACCGGCAGAAGGGGTCTTTACTATTGTTTTCCAATGACCGTTCTCATCGGAGTTGGTCACGGTAGTCTGTCCATCCCACGAAGTGGTGACGGAGATTTTCTTTCCTGGTTTGCTTTCGCCCCAGATAGGAGCATTGTCGGTTTTCTGTTGGAGAACCATATTATCGGTGAACAGTGCACCGAGTTTCACCTGTGCCATTGCGGCGTTGGTGCAGAATAATGCCAGAGCAAGGGCTGACAAAAGATATTTCTTCATAATAAGGTGTTTGTGTCGTTTGGGCTATAGCATGAAAAAATCAATAAAGGGAGCACACCTTATTATAATAAAGCATGCTCCCATATTTTTCCTGTTCATCCCCACCCGGAGGTTAATAGCCACAAGGCAGGGGGTGAAGGTTTATTAGAGGTTAGGATTCTCCTTTGTCCACTCCTCAACAGCAGGGATGATACCGAGACCGATGATCTCCTCGCGCATCTTCTTCAAGTGCTCGTAAGAAGACTGGAGAGCTGCCATCTCCTCCTCTGTACCCTCAGGAGCAGTGAAGTGAACACCAGTAGCGTCGATAGTTGTAGGCATAGCCATCATCACATTCTTGAAACCACACTTGTCGCAGTTTACATAGCAACCAGCAGGCCATGTGAAAGGCTCACCACCCATAGCACCCTCGATCATCTTTACAGCCTGATATGCAGGGCTCTGGAATGAAGAACGGCCACGGAGTTTGATGATGTTTGAACCATCCTGGATTGTCATGTGCTTGATCTCATCCCAACGCTCCTCAGAAGGCATCATGTCAGCAAGAGGCTTGCCGTCGATGAGAGCCTTTGAAGCGAATACTGCCATCTGCTCACCGTGACCACCGTATGTGTAAGCGTTAGTCACCTTGTCCTGCTGTACGCCGAACTCCTGAGCCAACTGCTGCTGGAGACGAGTAGAGTCGAGAGCAGCGAGAGATGTGAGCTGGTTTGGCTTCAAACCTGAGTGGATGAGTGCTGTAAGAGCAGTAACATCAGCAGGGTTGAAGATAACAACAACATGCTTTACATCTGGACAGTACTGCTTGATCTTGTCACCGAAGTCAGCAGCGATCTGGCAGTTACCCTTCAACAAATCCTCACGAGTCATACCCTCCTTACGAGGAGCACCACCAGAAGAGATGATGTACTTAGCACCAGTGAAAGCCTCCTCAGGATCTACTGTGTAAGAGATGTTTGCACCTGGGAATGCGCAGTGGCACATTTCGTCGTAAACACCATGAACACCTGGCTCATAGATATCATAAAGACAAATGTTTGGAGTAAGGCCGAGCATGAGAACGCTCTGAACCATGTTAGAACCGATAGCACCACCAGCACCAACGATAACGAGTTTTTCGTCTGTTAAAAATTTCATAGCTGTTTATTTATTAAATTAGTTTGTAGAATCCAAATTTGAGGTGCGCTACATAAATGTAGCCGTCTCTGTTTGCAAATTTACTAAAAATAACTTGAAAGTCGGCAATTATTTCGGTAGAAATTTGCTGTTGAACGCAAAAAAAACTATCTTTGCAACGCATTTGTAGCATAAAATCCCGAAAATTGTCGCACTTTGTGAATTTATTACCTGAATTATGAACATAAGTATTAGTGAGAAACTTAAATCTCTTCGTGAGGTGATGCAGCGTGAACATCTTGCTGCTTTTATATTTCCAAGTACCGATCCCCACAATGGCGAATATGTGCCCGACAGATGGAAAGGCCGTGAGTGGATAAGCGGATTCAACGGTTCGGCAGGCACTGCCGTAGTAACGATGACCAGTGCTGCCCTCTGGACCGACTCGCGCTATTTCATCGCTGCCGAGGAGCAACTCGCCGGTACGGAGTTCAAACTGATGAAACTGAAGATTGAGGGCACACCAACCATCCCGCAGTGGCTTGGCAAGGAACTGGCAGACTCGCGTTCAAAGGAAGTAGGTCTCGACGGAATGACCAACGCCTGTTCGGAGGTGGAGGCGCTCATTGCCGACCTTCGTGCCGAGGGCGGACTGACACTCCGCACCAATCTCGACCCATTGAACGAGATATGGAAAGACCGTCCGACAGTGCCATTGAACAAGGTGGAGATTCATCCCCTTGAATATGCTGGCGAACCAGCACCGGAGAAACTGCAGCGCATCCGTAAGGCGCTCCGCGGTCAGCACGCCGACGGAATGCTCATTGCTTCACTGGATGATATCGCCTGGACACTGAACCTCCGAGGCAGTGATGTGCATTGCAATCCAGTGTTTGTGAGCTACCTCCTCATATCGACAGCCAAGGCGACGCTCTTTGTCGATTCACGCAAGTTGACAGCCGAGGTGGAAGTGTATCTACATAATATAGGTGTTGACGTGCGCGAATACGGTGAGGTAGTATCAGCGTTGGCCCACTACCCAGATTACAACATCCTCTTGGATGCCGACGAGATAAACTACACCCTTGCAAAGGCAATGAAATGCCCACAGGTGCTCCGTGGCAAATCACCGGTGCCTGTGATGAAAAGCGTGAAGAACGCGGCTGAGATCCGTGGCTTTCGGCAAGCGATGCTGAAGGACGGCGTTGCAATGGTGAAATTCCTCCATTGGCTTGTCCCAGCAGTTCAGAAAGGTGGGGAGACCGAAATCTCCGTTGACCGAAAACTCACATCCCTCCGTGCCGAGCAACCACTGTTCCGCGATATCTCGTTCGATACCATTGCCGGATATCAGGAGCACGGAGCCATCGTGCATTATGAGGCAACACCAGAGACCGATGTCGAACTGAAACCAGAGGGATTGCTCCTTCTCGACAGTGGAGCGCAATATGTGGACGGAACCACCGACATAACCCGAACTATCGCCCTGGGACCTTTGACCGAAGAGCAGAAACGCATCTATACCCTTGTGCTGAAAGGACATATAGAGTTGGAACTGGCGAAGTTCCCTGACGGTGCCGCCGGCACGCAGATTGATGCCCTGGCAAGAGAATGCCTCTGGCGTGAAGGCCTGAACTATCTGCACGGCACAGGTCACGGTGTGGGTTCATATCTGAATGTTCACGAGGGCCCACATCAGATCCGTATGGAATGGAAACCGACACCGTTGAGAGCCGGTATGACCGTCACCGATGAACCAGGAATATATCTCGAAGGTCGTTTCGGTGTGAGAATAGAGAACACACTGCTCATAAAGGATTATATGGAAAGTGAGTTTGGGCGATTCCTCCAGATGGAACCACTCACGCTCTGTCCGATAGACACCACTCCTGTCCTCAAACAACTCCTCACAGATGAGGAACAGATATGGCTCGACAGGTATCACGAGAAAGTGTACGAGAAGATTTCGCCATTCCTCACCCAAGAAGAGAAAGAGTGGCTCCGCGAAGCAACAAAGCCGATTTTCGAGTAAAACCGACAGATTGATAAATGTGATTGCTCTTTTCCCGAAATAGGGTAGGGTAATCACATTTAAGTTTCGTTTTTGTTTTAACATGTTTTCGTTTCAAAATATGAGCACTATCAAACCGAAACTTATATGATGTCATAGCGAAAGTTGTCTATTATAAAGTGTGCACATTTTAGTTAATTTGTGCAAAATCAGCTCTTTGGTTTTACATAATGTCAGTATAAGTATTTGTTTTTAGTTAAAATTCGTAAAAATATGGAAATATATTACTCGTTTTCAATCATAGTTACTAACTTTGCACCCATCAAACGAAATCGTAAAAACCTAATCTACTAATGGTAACTACATTAATATTTGTACAATTACTACTTGTACTCATCCTCATTTTCATTGGTGCTCGTGTTGGTGGTATTGGTCTTGGTATCACCGGTATGCTGGGTGTGTTCATCCTTGTGTATGGTTTCGGGCTCCAGCCGGGTAAGTTGCCTATCGATGTGATGCTCATCATTGTATCGGTAATCACAGCGGCAGCCTCATTGCAGGCGGCAGGCGGTTTGGATTATCTCGTAGGCGTGGCAGCACGATTCCTCCGTCGCCATCCTGACCACATCACATATTATGGTCCTCTCACCTGTTGGCTCTTCTGTATCGTTGCCGGAACAGCCCACACTTGTTATTCGCTTCTTCCTATCATTGCTGAGATTGCCAAAAACAATAAGGTGCGCCCAGAGCGCCCTTTAAGTGTTTCGGTCATTGCCGCTTCACTGGGAATCACCGGCAGTCCGGTATCGGCAGCCACAGCAGCCATCATCTCTACCGATCTGCTCGGCGGTCGCGGCATCGAGTTGAAGGACATCCTCATAGTATGTATCCCTGCATCAATCATTTCTATCATCGCCGCAGCCTTTGTGCAGAACAAGATCGGTAAGGAGTTGGAGCAGGATCCTGTATATCAGAAGCGCCTCGCCGAAGGTCTTGTAAACACCAAGACAACCGAGGAGCAGAGAATGGATCCAGAGAAGGAGAAATACGCCCGCCGTTCGGTATTCGCGTTCCTCTTCGGTGTGTTCCTTGTAATCCTGTTCGGTTCGGCACCATCACTCCGTCCGGCGTTCGAGATGGCTGACGGCACCATCAAGCAAGTGTCAATGTCAGAGACTATCGAGATGATTATGATGTCGGCAGCAGCATTCATACTCCTTGTTGGTAAAGCAAATGTGAAGTCGGCAGCATCGGGAAGCGTGTTCAGCGCAGGTATGAACGCCATGGTAAGTATCTTCGGTATAGCGTGGATGGGCGATACATATTTCAGTGGTCATCTTGAATTCTTCTCGGAGCATATCTCTAACATCGTCACCCAGATGCCAATGCTCTTCGCCGTAGCATTGTTCTTCATGTCAATAATGCTCTTCTCGCAGGCAGCCACCGTTCGCACCCTCTATCCGCTCGGTGTGGCGCTCGGCATCAACCCAATGCTTCTCATTGCTATGTTCCCAGCCTGCAACGGTTACTTCTTCCTGCCAAACTATCCTACTGAGGTGGCAGCATTGAACTTCGACGATACAGGCACAACACGAGTTGGAAAATATGTTATCAACCACTCATTCCAGGCATCCGGCTTCATCACTACAATCGTTTCCATAGCCGTTGGATACCTCACCGTATTGCTACTCTACTAAAACAAAGTATATTTTTAAACTACTAAATAAATTTATTAACTATTAAAACAATTTGTTATGAAAAAGAATCGTGTAATAATGCTGATTGTATTGGCATTAGTAATGACATTGTCGGTTGCTGCGAAGCCAAAAGTTAGAATCCTTGCTACTGGTGGTACCATCGCTGGTGTTGCTGCAAGTTCTACATCAACAGCCTACACAGCAGGTCAGGCTACTATCGAGACACTCATCGCTGCTGTTCCTGAAATCAAGGAACTCGCAGAGATCTCAGGCGAGCAGGTATGCTCAATCGGTTCACAGGATATGAACGATGAGGTTTGGCTCAAACTCGCAAAGCGTATCAACCAGCTCCTCAATGAGGAAGGTTATGATGGTGTCCTCATCACTCACGGTACTGACACAATGGAGGAGACAGCTTACTTCCTCAACCTCACTGTACATTCTGACAAGCCTGTAGTGCTCGTAGGTGCTATGCGTTCTTCATCAGCAATCTCTGCTGACGGTCCTGCAAACCTCTACAATGGTGTTGCTGCTTGCGCTGATCCAGATTCAAAGGGTCACGGCGTACTGTGCTGTATGAACAATCAGCTCATCGACGCAAAGGATGTTATCAAGCGTCACACAACTGACTGCGCTACATTCGCTGGTGGTACATTCGGTTCAATCGGTTATGTTTACGGTAGCAAGGCTTACTACTATCGTCAGGTTACAGCACGCAACACTGTCAACTCAGTATTCGATGTAACAAACGTAACAAAACTTCCACAGGTAGGTATCGTTTACGGTTACGCTAACTGCTCTCCACTCCCATTCAAGGCATTCATGGACGCAAAGTTTGATGGTATCGTTCTCGCTGGTGTAGGCGACGGTAACTTCTACAAGGACGTATTCCCATATGCTGAGCAGGCTGTCAAGGACGGCATCATCGTTGTTCGTTCTTCACGTTGCCCAACAGGTCCTACATGTCTTAACGGTGAGGTTGACGACGACAAGTATCACTTCTGTGCTTCTTTGAACCTCAACCCACAGAAGTCGCGCATCCTCTTGATGCTCGCATTGACAAGAACTCACGATTGGCAGGAGATTCAGAAATTCTTCCAGGAATACTAACTCCCGGACATTCTACTTAATAAATTTCTAATCACCGTGTGGGGGGAGATTTTCTTTCCCCCACACACTTAACAAACTATCTACTAAAATGAAAAAGCTTTTAATTGCTGCAATGCTTCTTGGCTCTACATGCGCATTTGCTGAGAGCGAGGGCGGTAACGTAACCGCTAATGCAAGCGAAAACAATAACTATCAGTCATTGGCAGAGCGTATCGGTGGTCTTGAGAAGAAAACCGACGCTTTCAATGTTTACTTCAACTATGCTGCTGCTTTCCGCGCTGAGAAGGGTGGTAACTGCTTCGACGGCAACGAAGGTTCAGAATTCGGCACTGGTTTCTACAACAAGCAGCTCCGTCTTGAGATCAAGGGTAACCTCACTGATAAGTTCTACTATCGTCTGCGTCATCGTATGAACAAGGCTAACGATGCAAAGAACGATAACTTCGCTAAGGCTACCGATATCATGATGGTAGGCTATCGTCCTTCTGACAAGCTCGCTCTCCAGGTAGGTAAGATGTGTCAGATTTGGGGTGGCTTCGAGTTCGACGAGAACCCAATGAGCATCTACCAGTATTCAGACATGGTTGAGAACATGGACAACTTCCAGGCTGGTGCTGTTGCTTCTTGGACACCAGTTCCAGAGCAGGAGATTGCTGTCGAGGTTTCAAATGCCAACAACTTCAGTTTCGAGGGCCAGTACTCTTGGGCTGCTGCTGATCAGACTATCGAGCGCACAAAGCACCCACTTACCTATATCCTCAACTGGAACGGTAACTTCTTCAACGGTCTTCTCTCAACACGCTGGGCTGTAGGTTATCAGACACAGGCAAAGAGCAACAAGTCTGTAATGGTTACTCTCGGTCAGAAACTCACATTGAAGAACTTCGACTGGTATGTTGACTACATGGGTTCATTCGATGATATCGACCGTCTTGGCATCGTTGCTGGTGAGGCTGGTATTTATAATAATGTGAAGTACAACTCATTCATCTCAAAGGCACAGTATCGTTTCTCTCCAAAGTGGAACGTATTCGTGAAGGGTATGTATGAGACTGCAAGTGCTCCAGATGCTAAGGCATTGAAGAACTACCGCACATCGCTCGGTTACTTCGCTGGTCTCGAGTTCTATCCTGACAAGAGCCAGGACCTCCGTTTCTCTCTCACATATCAGGGTCGTCACTTCTCTTACAAGGACGAAGCAAAGGCTGAGTATGGTTTCAAGGACTACGACAATACTCGTATCGAGCTCGGCTTCATGTACCGCATCAAGTGCTTCTAAGAAAATAACTAAAAATAAAATAACAATGGAAGAGACAAAATTCCGCGTAGAATCTGACCTCCTCGGTGAACTTCAGATTCCAGAAAACGCTTACTACGGTGTACAGACACAGCGTGGTATCAACAACTATAAGATTTCAAACCTCCACATGTACGATTTCCCTGACTACATCGTAGCATTCGCTTACATGAAACTCGCTGCTGTTGAGGCTAACCACGAACTCGGTGTTATCAACGACGAGATCCATGCTGGCATCGCACAGGCTTGCCGCGAGATCATCGACGGTAAGATGCACGACCAGTTCCCAGTTGATATGATGCAGGGTGGTGCAGGTACATCTGTAAATATGAACGCTAACGAGGTTATCGCTAACCGTGCCCTCGAGATCATGGGTCACAAGCGTGGCGAGTATCAGTACTGCTCACCTAACGACCATGTGAACTGTGCACAGTCAACCAACGACGCTTATCCATCAGCATTCCGCTATGCATTCTGCCGCATGAACAAGAAGCTCGTTGCTGCTCTCGAGGAGCTCATCGCTGCTTTCCGCGCTAAGGGCGACGAGTTTGCTGACTGCATCAAGATGGGTCGTACACAGCTCCAGGACGCAGTGCCAATGACCTCAGGTCAGGAGTTCCACGCTTTCGCAAGCAACCTTCACGAGGAGGTGGCAAGTCTCAATCACACAGCAGGTCTTCTCTATGAAATCAATATGGGTGGTACAGCCATCGGTACTGGTTTGAACGCTGTTGAGGGTTATGCAGAACTCTGCACAAAGAAACTCTGTGAGTTGACAGGCGAACCATTCAAGTTGGCTGAGGACCTTGTTGAGGCTACCCCAGATACAGGTGCTTATGTAAGCTATCACGCTTCAATCAAGCGTCTTGCTGTTAAACTTTCTAAGATCTGCAACGACCTCCGTCTCATGGCTTCTGGTCCTCGTTGCGGTCTCAACGAAATCAACCTCCCTCCAATGGCTCCTGGTTCATCAATCATGCCAGGTAAGGTAAACCCAGTCATCCCTGAAGTGACAAACCAGGTTTGCTTCAAGGTTATCGGTAATGATACTGCAGTATGCTTCGCAGCAGAGGCTGGTCAGTTGCAGCTTAATGTAATGGAACCAGTAATCGTTGAGTGCGTGCTTGAGTCAATCACATGGATGATCAATGCAATGAACACACTCCGCGAGAAGTGTATCGTTGGTATCACTGTAAACAAGGAGCGCAACGAGCAGACAGTAAAGAACTCTATCGGTATCGTTACTGCCCTCAACCCAATCATCGGCTACAAGCAGTCAACAAAGATTGCGAAGGAAGCCCTCGAGACAGGTCGCGGTGTCTATGAGCTCGTACTCGAGCACGGTCTCCTCACCAAGGAGCAGCTCGACAGTGCTCTCGACCCAGAGAACATGCTCGCATCACACTAAGTCATAATCTGAAGTTTCGGAAGTTAAGAGGAGTTATCGCTTCGCTTGGGAAGTTATGAGAAGTTAAGGGACGAATGCCCCTACTGATGAACCTTTTCCGCGAGAATAACTATTGTCCTTTAACTTCCCTAGCGAGTGAAGCGAGCGGTAACTTCCCATAACTCCCTTTAACTCCTAGGTTTCGGAACTTCCGAAACAAAAATCATAATGTTATTATTTGTATAGTCCGAATTTGCTACTTTTACACTGGGACTATCTCCATTCATCTGGGGATAGTCCTTTTTTTTAGCCCCTCCCCATCCCTCCCCATTAGGGAGGGGGCTAGGAGAACAGCCTTGCCTATCGGCCCATACTGTGAAAAAGAGTATTATCTATCTCCCTCCCTTGAGGGGAGGGATGGGGTGGGGCTCGAGGCTATCCACTACGGCTTTATCCACAGCAATTATTGTGCCATGACTCACACCGGCAGGAAGTGAAATACGGTCGGTGGCATCCTCCCAGGTCTTTCCTCTGTCGTGGCTCAGGGCTGCACCAAACTTATGTGGCCCATAGAAATCGAAATAGCACAGCAGGTCGTTGCCCACGAACAATGGTGCAGGACCTTCTGCCCATTCCTTTCCGCTGATAGGAGCCGACACTTCGGTAGGGAATCCCTTCTTCAGGTTCATAGTACGTGTTACGCGGATATTCTTCTCGGCAGGTTCCAGATTTTCGTTTTTCACGAACATGATATATTCGCCCGTCTCAGGATCCTGAATGATGTTCGCGTCAATAGCGTTGAAGTCAGGGTTGAAGAATATCTTTGTCTTTGCAAACGATTTGAAGTCGCGTGTCGTAGTGTAGTATATACGGTGGTTATAGTTGTCCTCGCTTATACATCCTGTTGACACATTCTTTGCCCCTGGCACAGTACTTGCCCAGTAGATATAATACTGCTTCGATTTCTTGTCGTAGAAAAGTTCTGGAGCCCAGGTGTTGCGGGTTGTCGGGAATTTCTCCATTACCGGAATGGCCTTCTGTTCACTCCAGTGAATCAGGTCTTTCGATGAAGCATAACCAATGCAGTTGTCGTGCCAGCCTGTAGTCCATACCATATGGAATGTACCATCAGGAGCCTGACACACGCTTGGGTCGCGCAGCAGTTTGTCTTTTCCCACCTCAGGCTGCAGTATCGGTTTGTTGTCGTTGATTGCAGTCCAGTGGTAGCCGTCATAACTAACGGCAATGCACATACCCGCCGACTCATTGGAATTGTCGAAGTAAGTAAACACATACGCTTTCTGCGCGAAAGCCACCTGCACATTAAATAAAACAATGACAGCAAGAATCAGAAGTTTCAGTAATCTCATAATTATATAGGTTTAGTAGGATATTCAACAATAAAGTTCTTTTCGCACACAGGGAAAAATATCATTGCTTCTCTTTGCTCTGCTCCTCGAAATATTGCTTGATGAAATCAGCAGAACTTTGGGCTGATTTATGATAGACGGCACCAATCTTCCACTTCTTTTCGTTGGTCTTCCTTGTAGTGAGAATACGCAATGATTTAAGATTGTCAATGCCATCAAGAGGGTATTGCTCAAAGAATGGAGGGATGACTATCGCATTAAAATAAACGGTGTCTAAAATATACTCAGGAAATACAATCAGCGACTGAGGATTGTAAGCATCCCATCCTTCCCATTCTGCGGAAGGAAGATAATCGGAAAGATCTCTTTTATCAATAAGGAAATTGAAGTCAGGCAGCGGAACGATGATTCCTTCCAATGCCTTGAGAATGTCTTTGCCCTCACGCTGAGCTTTGGTTGCCGTTGCAAAGAAGTCGCGTATGAGATTGCATTTCTCTAATGCAAGGAGTATAGTGGACTTGCAGTAATCAAGTCTTTCTAAAATCTTTTTCACCTTGGCTGGTTGTTCATTCGCGGGGAGAACAGGGCGTGAATCGTATATGTCGCCGATATAGTCCATCCTGCCGATGATGGCGGCTACGCTGTCAATCTGAGCAAGATATAATTGTTTGTCCTGCTCGGATTTGATGCTCGCCCAGATGAGGGTGAGGCCAGCCTGCTTCAGCGAGGAGGATGTAGAGTTTATTCTCCTGTCGTTACCAGTCATCTGATCTATCAAGTCGCAGGTGGCCGAGGCTGCAAGAAGACTACGCACAAGAAGGTGCCTGTTGCTTGGGTTGATGGCAAAGAATTCGGAGAAAACAATATAATCTTTAAATGTGAGATCGTTTCTTGTCTCCATCCATATCCTTGTGGAATCTGTAGTTTGTGCTATATCCTCCTCGAAGGTCGTCATTTCGTCAATGATGCGGATGGTGTCTTCTTTGACATTCGCAATATCGGCGGCACTAATTATCTCAACACCCTGTGACATGGCAGACAGAGTTGAGACGGTAAGAAATATTATGAGGAGAATACGGCGCATATAGCAATGATTTTTTTCGAAATTACTTAGTTCTATGCGGACGAGTACCACGCCCTGCTGTGCAAATTTACTGTTTTTATCTTATTCCGCCAAAGATTTCCCGAAAAAAAAGAATTTTGCGTTTTACCCGTCACCTATCACAAAACGGGCGTAATGCTCTGTAAATCAGCGTGTTAGAGGTGTGACGAGTTGTTTTGCACCTGTCACCACCTGTCACACACCCATCACAAACATACGAAAATGGCTGAGCACCGCAACCGATGCCCAGCCTTTGTTATTTATATTTATATCTCAATCCTGCTCCGCTAAGATTTTGCATTAAATTCAGGTAGATACATATCTCGTTTAGTATCTCATCCGTTCTGGCATTTTAATGCATGTTTCTTGATCTTCCATGCGTTGGATTGAAATAATAGGCATATATTCATAAAGAATGAGGAACGGAAGGTTTCTCAAATCTCTCCAAGGCATTTCTGTTGGTAGTGTATATTTGTTTAAGATTTCCTCTTGGCTCTTTGCT
>JAZQOD010000069.1:0-6226 GCA_045627685.1 Prevotella sp.
AGAAATTCTCCTGATTAGAATTTTTTGTTGTATCTTTGCATCCACAAGCCCTCACGCGTACATTATTAATATGCGTATATGCGTAAAGCATACCCCCATGGGCTCCTAACAGGAATAATTAAAAACCAATAATATGAAAAAGATTCTACTCCTTTTGGTCACTCTCTTTGTGACTCAGATGACAGTATCAGCACAGGGCTGGCCTGCCAATTATAGCGGTGTGATGCTCCAGGGATTCTACTGGGACTCGTACGATGACTCTGCATGGACAAAACTGGAGAGGAAGTCGGCCGACATGTCGCGCTATTTCTCTCTCGTATGGATTCCACAGTCGGGCAACTGTGGCGGTACATCAATGGGCTACAACCCTCTCTACTACTACGATCAGAACAGTTCGTTTGGTACAGAGGCTGAACTGAAATCGTTGATCAACGCCTTCAAGCAGAACGGCACTGGTGTCATTGCCGATGTTGTGGTAAACCATCGTGGCAACCTCTCCACATGGGTGGATTTCCCTCGTGAGGTGAATCCTCTCGACGGCAAGACCTACGAAATGCTTTCTACCGACATCTGCAAGAACGATGACGGTGGTGAGACAGCGAAGCATACCGGTGGTCTTTCTCTCTCGCCAAACAATGACGAGGGTGAGGACTGGGCTGGAATGCGCGACCTCGACCATAAGTCGGAGAATGTGCAGAACTGCATCAAGGCGTATGTGAAATATCTCGTTGAATACCTTGGTTATACCGGTTTCCGCTATGATATGGTGAAGGGCTTCAAGGGTTCTCATGTCAAGGACTACAACCAGTATGCAGGTGTGCAGTATTCCGTTGGTGAGTGCTGGGACAGCAACCAGACCATCGAGAACTGGATTGAGTCAACCGACCGCAACTCTGCAGCCTTCGACTTCCAGTTCCGTTATAATGTACGCGACTGCATCAATAAGAACAACTGGACCGAACTGGGCAGCACCAACAACATGAACCATGACGCGAACTACCGTCGTTATGCTGTGACCTTTGTCGAGAACCACGACACCGAGTACCGCTATGCCGACTATCAGCAGGATCCTATCCGCAAGGACACCCTCGCTGCCAACGCATGGCTCCTTGCCAACCCAGGCACTCCTTGTGTGTTCTACAAACACTGGCTCGACTGCAAGAAGGAGATAAAGCAAATGATTGAGGCTCGAAAACTGGCGGGCATCACCAACCAGAGTGACTACGAGAACCTCGGTGCTTATTCTACCCGTTATGCGCGTAAGGTGAAGGGTACAAAGGGCGACCTGATAGTTGTTGTAGGTACTACCATCGACCGTTTCAATGTGCCTGACGGTTTCAAGCAGATCCTCTCGGGCTACCACTATGCTTATTTCACCAATGCCGATACATCTACCTGGGAGGCTACCCTCAACCGTATCAATCAGGAAATAGAAGATGAGCAGAACGAGGACGAGTCGTTCGACACTCCTACACCAGGATACACCTTCAACGCGTATTTCCTTGCACCTGACAACTGGAAGAACACCATCAGAGCATGGGTTTGGGACAACAACCACAACGGTCAGAACTACACCGGTGGCTCTTGGCCTGGCGAGAAGTGCTACAAGATTGGTCGTGCTGCCGACGGCCGTGCTATCTGGCAGTGGTGCTACTACGGTTCGCTGACCGATGTGCCTACCCATATCATCTTCAATAACTCTGGTTCGCCTCAGACTGCCGATATGATCTTCACCAACGGTGGATGGTATCAGGCTTCATCAACCCAGGCAGAGCCTACACTGGACATAAACTTTGTTTACGAAAACGAATACGAATACGAAAACATTTATAACATCGCGGGACAGAAGGTTGATGCTTCATATAAGGGTATTATAATTAAGAACGGAAAGAAATACTTAAACAAATAACTATGAAGAAGATTATCTTTGCATTATCATTGCTGCTTCTCCCTGTGTCGTTCTGTATGGCACAGCAGAGCAACAACCATGTTATTTTCCACGCATGGTGCTGGTCGTTCAACACCATTCGCGAGAATATCGCCGACATCGCTGCTGCTGGTTTCGACTATGTACAGACATCGCCTGCTCAGCATTGTGTCACAGAGGTGAGCCGCGACAAGGGCGGTGGTCCACAACTCTTCGGTAAGGGAAAGTGGTACTACCAGTATCAGCCTACCGACTGGAAGATCGGTAACTACCAGATGGGTACTCGCGAGGATCTCATCGCTCTGTGCAAGGAGGCCGACAAATACGGCGTGAAGATCATCGTCGATGTGCTTCCTAACCACACTTCGGTCAACGACTGTCAGGTGGAGCCTGACCTCGATGCTGCTGTGGGTGGTCACGAGAACCTGTACCACAAGGCGGGATTCACTGCCATACGCGATTATAACGACCGTCTGCAGTGCACCACCGGCGAGATGGGAGGTCTGCCTGATGTGAACACCGAGAATCCCGACTTCCAGCATTACTATATGCTTTATGTCAACGACCTCATCAGTTGTGGTGTGCGCGGTTTCCGCTACGACACAGCAAAGCATATCGGATTGCCAAGCGACCCTTGTGACCCAGCCTCGCCTGAAAACGATTTCTGGCTTGTTGCTACCGGCAAGAAGGCTGTGAAAGGTCTTAACCTTGCTTTGCCACACGACTCGCTGTTCATCTATGGTGAGGTGCTGCAGGACCGCAATGTGAAGGAGACAGAGTATGCCGATATGCTCGGTGGTGTCACAGCGAGTTCATTGGGCTGGTGTATCTGCCATGCCCTCGAGGGCAACGGATGGAAGACTGACGAGATGCAGACCTACTGCCATCCTGCTTCGCCTGACAAACTGGTGACATGGGTGGAGTCGCACGATACCTACTGCAACGGTCATGAGTCGGCTGGCATCACCTCTGATCTGATTCGTATGGGTTGGATATACCTCACCGCACGCAAGTACGGCACCCCTCTGTTCTACTCTCGTCCTGACGGTAGTGGACCAGGAAATGTATGGGGCAACAACCTCGTGGGCAAGAAGGGCAACGATGATTTCAAGCATCCTGAGGTTACTGCTGTCAACCGCTTCCGCAAGGTAATGGCAAAAACTGATCAGCCTGAGGCTGTCTATTATTCAGAAGATGGAAATATTGTCGAGGTGGCACGCGGCCAGAAGGGTGCTGCGCTTATCAACATCAGTGATGCAGAACAGACACTGTCGCTTCCAACAACCCTTCCTAACGGAAGATATTATGATGCTCTCTACCGCAATAAATTCGTTGTCAAGAAGGGCATAATCACTGGTACACTGAAACCTCACACTTCATACATTATCTATAAGAGCAAGTAAGAAGCGACATACAAATAAGAAACCAAGAAAAAGAAAAAACTATGAGAAAACTGATCTTTTGCCTTTTGGGCATCATGTTCGCCTCTACCCTGTCGGCACAGACAGGGAAGGGCAAGTATGTGGGTGGCGACATATCGCTCATCCCTGCTTACGAGGAACATAACTCGCCTTACCTCGACACCAATGGCAATGCCATCGATGACCTTCTGGTGTGGCTTCATGATGAGTGTGGATGGAACACTTTCCGTGTACGACTGTTTGTCAACCCTGACGGCAGCGACCCGGCAGTGTGCCAGGACCTCGACTATGTAAAGGCGTTGGGAAAGCGTATCAAAGCCCTCGGAGCGAACTTCATGCTCGATTTCCACTATTCCGACTCATGGGTCGATGCCGGTCATATACAGGCTCCTGTAGCATGGAAAAACCTGTCTGTCGCAGAGAAAGCCAACAAGATATCGGACTACACTCACGAGGTGCTGCAATCACTCAAAGCCAACGATGCACAGCCTGATCTTGTGCAGGTGGGCAATGAGATAATGTATGGTTTTATGGGCATCAAGGTGGCTCCCTACGACAAGAGCGACAGCCGTTGGGATGACTTCCTCACGGTGTTGAAGGCTGGTTGCGAGGCTGTGCGCAGCGAGTGTCCTGAGGCAGAGATTATCATCCACACCGACCGTCCTGGCAATGCTGCCTACGCAAAATACTGGTATGGCAAACTCGACGAAGCCAATGTGCCTTATGATGTCATAGGATTGAGTTACTATCCTTTCTGGCACGGCACACTCACCGATCTGCGTAAGGCTCTCACACAGATGAAGACCGACTTCCCGAACAGGAAGATACAGATTGTGGAGACGGCGTACAACTTCCAGTACTGGCCTGATGATGCCAACTACGACACTCGCAACATCTGGGCTGCCTCTCCCGACGGACAGTATAAGTTTGTCAAGGAACTGATTGCCTTGCTCGCCGACTACGAGCAGGTCGAGGGACTATCGTACTGGTGTCCTGAGGATGCCGGCAATGGTGACGACACCAACTGGAACACCTCCCACGGAACGGTGATGACTGGTTGGACAAACCGCGGATTGTGGTGGCCTTCGCAGAGCACCACCGGTCATTGGCCAGTGACAGCGTCAGAAGGTTCTATCCACTACCTTCTGAAGACTTTCCTCAGCGAAGAAGCGATGGGAATTAATTCCAACGAAAAAGGAAACGAAAACGAAAACATTTATGACCTCTCGGGCCGCAGACTGAATTCAACCCCAGCAAAAGGCATCTACATAAAGGGAGGAAAGAAAATCATCAAATAATAAGGTATTTACAAGCCCCCTCTCCTTGGGAGAGGGATGGGGTGAGGTCCTTTATAGCACCATCATCACCACTGCCGCGATGATGAAAATCGCTCCAAGTACTCTATTTAATAATGTACGCGAGAAATTGAAACGGGTGAGCATATGTTGCTTGCCCGTTTTCAGTATCCAGGCAAACAGCAGCAATGGCAAGCAACTACCCAGCGAGAAACTGACAATGGTCAGTGTACTGTATTTCGATGCGAGTGCCATCTCGATGAGTGTACCGAAGAACACCAATGCAGCCTCAGGACAGAAGAGGCACGCAATGCCAACACCCGAGAAGAACGCTCCCAGCGGTGTGGTGAAGACATTACGGTGATGGGGCTGATGTTCATGATTGCGGAAACTCGTGACGAAGAACCACAAGCCAACAACGAGAAACAATCCGGCAAGGATATGATGGGCTCTGACGCTACGCTCGCTTAGCATCGAGATGAGGTCGGTCTGCTGGGCGATGAACACCACAATGCAACCGAGGAAGAGATAGAGCAGTGTGTGTCCGGCAATATACATCGCCAGCGACAACAGTCCTTGCTTGCTACGATCATCAATATATGTCATCGCAGCAACATTTGGAGCAACAGCACAAGGGTGTACCATAACTACCAAACCCATGAGAAAGGCACTGATCAGTTCTATCATAACTTCAATGTCTGTTCGCAATAATCCACCACCGCCAGTCGGTGGGTGATAAAGATAATTGTCTTGTCGTTCGACGAGAGTATGTTTTTAAGCAGTCTCCGTTCGGTGTCAGGATCGAGTGCCGAGGTGGCTTCATCAAAGAGCATCACCGGTCGGTTACGGAGCAACGCACGGGCAATGCTTATTCGCTGACACTGTCCCTCGCTCAGTCCACCGCCCTGCTCCGAACAGAGGGTGTTGATACCCTCGGGCAGTTCTTCAACAAACTCCGCGCAACTCATTCGCAGAGCGTTCCTCATATCCTCCTCTGTGGCATCAGGATTGCCCAGAAGCAGGTTGTCGCGGATACTTCCGCTCATCAGTGTGTTGCCCTGTGGCACATACACGAAATTGCAACGATGAAGGGCGGAGATAGTCTGCTCACCTTCGTTAGCGGCATTCTTTCCGCTGTATATCGTCACCTCCCCCTGCTGTGGACGGAGCAGTGCCATAAGCAGGCGGATGAGGGTTGTCTTGCCGGAACCGGTCTCACCGAGGATGGCTGTACAGGTGCCCGGACGGAAGTCGAACGAGAGGTTATCGAGCACAGGCTGGTCGCCATCGGCATATTGATATACCACCTCTTTGAGTCGCACGCCGCAAGGGGCATCGACATGCAGTGGGTCGCCTTGCTCTTCGAGTGGGTTCTCCTCGAGTTCCATCAGTCGCTCGGCTGCGGTGAACACTCCTACAAAGGCTGGTGCAAGGCGTGTCAACTGGCGTGCCGGGGTTTGTATCCTGTTCACGAGTTGCAGGAAGGCTGTCATACCACCAAACGACAGTGTGTTACTTGCCAGTCGCAGTGCTGCCCAGAGGAATGCCACGAGGTATCCGAGGGCGAAGCCGAAGTTGAGGAT
>JAZQOD010000070.1:0-2330 GCA_045627685.1 Prevotella sp.
TAACTATCTTGAGTTTGAGGATGTTCGTTTAGGAGAAGTCCTCCAGCAGCGATTCCATATCTACAACCCTACGAGCAAGCCTGTGCAGCCTACAATCATGCACTTGCCAAACTATCTGAAGGCCGACATTTCGCCATCGACAGTGGCACCAAACCGTTCGGCAGAGGTAAGCATCACCCTCGATTCGCGTTTCATTCGTGACTATGGATTGGCACAGACACAGATATATCTCGGTGCAACACCAGGCGAAAAGGTGGCTCGCAACAAGGAGATAGGTGTTTCTGTTGTTCTTCTGCCAGCGGCAAAGGATATGACAATCGCCGAGAAGGAAATGGCTCCAAAACTGCAGATGTCTGCCACATCGCTCACGCTGCCAATGAAGGACGGTAAGAAGAAATCGGCTGTCATTGACATACAGAATGTGGGTAAGTCGCGCCTCGAGATACAGAAGATTGAGATGTTCACCACTGGTCTGCAGGTGCAGTTGAACAAGTCATCGCTGATGGCTGGCGAGATGGCTAAGTTGAAGATCAGCACCGATCCAAAGTTGCTCAAGAACTTGAAGACAAAGCCACGAGTGCTCATCATCACCAACGATCCTGACCAGCCAAAGGTCATCGTGGATGTAGATATTGAATAAGTTTCACCCCCTTGGAGTGGAGCAATTGTCAAAGTGACGATAAGACAGATGAAGATAGAAATCGATGAGGGTTCTGGATTCTGCTTTGGTGTGACGACAGCCATCAAGAAAGCAGAGGAGGAACTGGAAAAAGGTGCTACGCTGTACTGTTTGGGCGATATCGTTCATAACAGTATGGAGGTGGAGCGCCTTACAGAACAGGGTCTTGTGACCATCGGTCATGAGGAAATGGCTGATTTGCGCGACACCAAGGTGCTGCTCCGTGCTCATGGTGAACCGCCACAGACATACGAGTTGGCAGAAAAAAACAATATTGATATAATAGACGCCACCTGCCCGGTGGTGCTTGCTCTGCAACGAAGAATAAAGAAGCAGTTTGACGCCAACCCAGATGCACAGATAGTGATATTCGGAAAGAAAGGTCATGCGGAGGTGTTAGGACTTGTTGGGCAGACCAACCAGAAGGCTATCGTGATAGAGAAATTCGACGAGGTGGACAAACTTGATTACACGCGAGATATCTATCTCTATTCACAGACCACAAAGTCTCTGGACGAGTTCCATCGGATTATTGACTACTGTCAGCAGCACATTTCACCACAGGCTTCGTTCAGGAGTTTTGATACCATCTGCCGTCAGGTAGCCAATCGTATCGACAACATCCGCGCCTTTGCCAGTCAGCACGATTTGGTGCTGTTTGTATCGGGCAAGAAATCATCCAACGGAAAAGTGTTGTATAACCAATGTCTTTCGGTAAATGCCAACTGTCATCATATAGAGCGTGCCTCGGAAATTGACATGGCATGGCTCGATGGAGTAGAGACCGTGGGCATATGTGGTGCTACCAGTACTCCGAAATGGCTTATGGAAGAATGTCGCCAGAAGATAGAAAGTATTTGAAATAAAAACCTTTGATAAAATATGAATAAGATTACAATCGCAATAGATGGTCACTCTTCTTGTGGAAAGAGCACAATGGCCAAAGCATTGGCAAAGCAGTTAGGTTATGTTTATGTTGATACTGGCGCTATGTATCGCTGTGTCACCCTCTACGCACTGCGCAACAACTGTTTCAACGATGATGAATCGGTGAATACGGAGAAGTTGCAGGCAGAGATGGGCGAAATACATATCAGTTTCCAGTTCAACCCAGAGACAGGCAAGGCAGACGCTTATCTTAACGGTGAGAATGTAGAGAATGAAATCCGATTGATGGAAGTATCGAACCATGTCAGTCCTATCGCAGCCATTCCGTTTGTTCGTGAGGCGATGGTCGCTCAGCAGCGTCGTATGGGCGAGGATAAGGGCATCGTGATGGACGGCCGTGATATCGGTACCACCGTTTTCCCTAATGCCGAACTGAAAATCTTCGTTACAGCATCAGCCGAGATTCGTGCCGAGCGTCGTTATAAGGAACTCATCGCCAAGGGTGAGGAGGCGAACTACGATGATATCCTGAAGAATGTTCAGGAGCGCGATTATATCGACTCTCATCGTGAGGTATCACCACTTCGCATGGCCGATGATGCTCTTCTTCTTGATAATAGCGATATGACCATAGAAGAGCAGAACGAGTGGCTGAAAGCGAAAGTTTTGGAGAGAGTTCTTAGTTAAAAGTTAATAGTTATGAGTTACAAGTTAAGAATAATCGATAGCGTATTCTTCATCGTTACCAACTGTAAGCCAGGTT
>JAZQOD010000071.1:0-2242 GCA_045627685.1 Prevotella sp.
GGTGTTGACCTCACCTGCGACCCAGTGGAGAAGGACTAAAGAACAAGAGACCCCCTCCGCCTTCGGCACCTCCCCCATAATGGGGAGGGCTTTTAATACTATTAAACGCGAAGAAGAGTATCTCATTAGAAATTTCCTATACATAACCAAAGGATGCCCTGAGTCAGTACATTACTTCATTAGGACATCCTTTGTTTTTATATACAATAAGACTATTAAAAGTCCTCCCCATTATGGGGGAGGTGCCGAAGGCGGAGGGGGTCTCTTGTTCTTTAGTCCTTCTTCACTGGGTCGCAGGTGAGGTCAACACCGAGTTTCTTGAAGATCTTACGGTCAACCTCGCTAAGCATCACTGTGCAGTGAACCTGACAACCGGCGAGTTTTGGTAACTGCTCCAATGCCATGCGACAGTTCTCATCGGTGGTGCTGAGTACTGACAACGCAACGAGCACTTCATCGGTATGCAGACGAGGGTTGTGACCTCTCAGATAAGTGATCTTTGTATGCTGGATTGGTTCGATGAGACTCTGCGAGATGAGTTTCTGCTCGTGGTCGATTCCTGCGAGATGCTTCATAGCATTGAGGAGCAGTGCTGCTGAACAGCCGAGCAACTCACTTGTCTTACCAGTGATGATAGTGCCGTCAGCCAACTCTATTGCTGCTGAGATGCAACCTGTCTGTTCCTTCTTCTCCTTCGCTGCCACGGTAACATTACGGTAGGCACTGTTGATGCCAGCCTGCTTGAACAGCAGAGCAATCTTCTGCACCTCGGTATCGTTGCCGGCACCGTTAGCCATATCGTTCAGCGCGGTGTAGTAACGACGGATAATCTCCTGCTTTGAAGCCTCCTGACAAGCGTCATCGTCGCTGATGCAGAAACCAACCATGTTCACACCCATATCTGTTGGACTCTTATATGGATTGCTTCCATAGATTCCCTCGAACAATGCATCGAGCACAGGGAAGATTTCAATATCACGGTTGTAGTTGATAGCAGTCTTACCGTATGCCTCGAGGTGGAATGGGTCGATCATGTTCACATCGTTCAGATCGGCTGTGGCTGCCTCGTAAGCGATATTCACAGGGTGCTTCAATGGGAGGCTCCACACTGGGAAGGTCTCGAACTTTGCATATCCGGCCTCAATGCCACGCTTGTTTTCTTGATACAACTGCGACAGACACACTGCCATCTTACCAGAACCAGGACCAGGAGCTGTCACGATAACCAACTGGCGAGAGGTCTCGACATAGTCGTTGCGACCGAAACCGTCCTCCGATGCAATGAGTTCTACATTGTGAGGATAGCCATCGATAGTATAATGGTAATAGGTCTTGATGCCCATACGCTCGAGGCGCTGACGGTAGTTGTCGGCACTCTTCTGACCGTTGTAATGGGTAATGACAACACTTCCCACGAGGAATCCGCGATTCATGAACTCTGTACGCAGACGAAGCACATCCATATCATAGGTGATGCCCAGATCCTGACGCACCTTGTTCTTCTCGATGTCCAGCGCACTGATCACGATTACAATCTCTGCATTGTCAGCCAACTGCGAGAGCATACACAACTTCGAGTCAGGCTGAAAACCTGGCAATACACGAGAGGCGTGATGATCGTCGAAAAGTTTGCCTCCTAACTCAAGATAAAGTTTGTTACCGAACTGAGCGATGCGCTCTTTGATGTGCTCAGACTGAATTCTGAGATACTTGTCGTTGTCAAAACCGTATTTCATACCAATAAAAATAAATCGTTTCTTGTAATACGGGATACAAAGGTAATAAAAATACGCGAAAACACAAATTATCATTCCCATTTTTTTGTTTTCAATCATCACCTTTTGATAATTAGCAAAAATATACCACTTTCACCTTGCAAATTAACAGCAACCAAGGAAAAGTTATTTCTATATATCATCAAATTACATATTATAAGCAATACTGAGTTTTATTCTTACAATATGTAAGTTTCAAAACAAATAATCGTAACACATTGTAAGATTACCTCAACACAAAGAAACTTTCTGCAGAAATAATCGCACTTCAAGTTTACAAAATGAAAGGATTTTTGTATTTTTGCAGATAATTTATCACATTATGCGAGTAATCGTGTGAAATGTGTGTGTAACTTTAAAGAGATAATATTGATAAAAACGGATGAATTTTGATAAGGATAACGTTATGCAAAAAGTAACAGACAAAGGATTGTACAGCCCACTTTACGAGCACGATGCGTGCGGTG
>JAZQOD010000072.1:0-4222 GCA_045627685.1 Prevotella sp.
TCATTGCATTTTTGCTTATATATTATATATAGAAAATAGTTTACACAATATGTTTAATATTTTTACTTTATGGTGGTTATAAAGGGTGTTTTTATGAGAATGTGAGAATGTGATTTTGTGAGACAGTTGTTTTAGTTCCTCACATTCTCACATTCTCACATTCTCACATTTATACCCCATTTTTTTGGTGCTGAATATAATGTATAATTATTATATCTATATTTATATATATTACATTATACCCAACTAAGTTTTTTGGGGGTGCTTTTGTGAGAATGTGAGAATGTGATTTTGTGAGAGCAGTTATTTGTTTTTGAAAAATGCGCCTTTGCTTGCACAAATATCCAATAGCTTTATTAATAAAAGATGAGAAATGGGAGCCCTTTGGGACTCCCATTTATTATGCTTGGTTACAAATCAGCTTTGTTCTTCACAAGAATTACCGGAAGTTTGTAGCCTGCGAAATGGTCAATCACAAACATATCTCCATCACCATCTCTAATTGCCAGAGCTTCAGCAGTTCGTCCGTTCTTCAGACTAGACTTCAGCCAAAACGCATTAATCCTCTGCTCTAACCCCTCACCTTCGTATCTCTTTGCCATGTATCCTTTTCCGTTTTGAACCCATACAGGCAAACGTTCTGTTAATCCAACTACTTCCACAAAACAACCATCAATTTGTCGAACGGTTGGGCGTGTGAATTGTCGCAACTCTACAAATTGGTTCGTTGTAGGGATATTAAGTTTTTCAGCTTCAAGATATGGCAAGAAGCGATAACCATTCTGGTCACATAACGGTGAAGACCATAGTGTTCCGCTTGGCAGTCCCAGATCGTAATACTTTACACCATCCACATTAATTGTGGATGCAACCTTAAGCCCTCCTTGCTCATAGCCTTTGAGATAAGCCTCTTGCAAGAGAGCATTGATTTCTTCCATTTTCGATGCTGCATACTGAGCAGCCAATTCCTCTTTTGTCATAGTTATATATTTATTTCTAGTTTAAAGGTATAATTCCATAGTAAATGCAAAAGTACATAATATTTAGATTATCCCCAAAAATAATTGATAAAAATTCAAGTAAAATTAACTACATAGAATTGCACACTGGCTTACGGTGTGCGGAATGTTAAATTCAGGTTAATATGTGTTATACAGTATGTTATTTAATAATTTTTCCGTAACTTTGCCGCGATTTCGAATAAAAAGACAATATGAAGAATACTCAAAACATAAATACTGATGAATGGAAGCCTGTCACAATCTATGTAAGAGGTGAGTTGAAGGATGCGATGCACAGGGCGTTTAGACCTGAGGATTTCATTGCTCAGTGTGCGAGTGTGGGATTCGCTGTCCTTAAACAACAAGGTCGTCTTCCTGCAGTTCATAAGGAAGTGACATTCCCGCTGATGGCTGCTATAAAGGACCATGTGGAGGCTATCAAGAAATGTATACCTGTAAGACTGGTGGATGACGAGATATATTGCGGAGAGCCTTTCCCAAATGTGACTGTGTATCTGGATCCTGACAGGAAAAGACCATCACGTGGCAGTATGATTTGCTGTTCATTGAACGGAAGAGTGATAGCCAGAATATATAACAAGACTCCAAAGGGGGTGATGTTGTTGCCTGGACATGGAAAAGCAGAACCGATTTTGCTGAAACCGACTGACGAATACAAATTCATGGGGATAGTAGTACGAATGATACAAACAGCAACAGATGTGTCATCAGAAGATAAGGAAAAACAGATTTAATCGTAGGTAATATGGAAGAGCAGAGTGTTAAGAAGCCAAAGCGCAGATATAAGGATACCAGGCAGTTGGGCTTTCGTGCCAACAAGGAGATGATGGCTCGTATGGCTTTGTGTGAGAATCGCACAGATTTTATACGCCAGTGTATTGACCGCGTAATCTCGGGGCATATCGACCTCACAGAGCAGATGTCAGCCCAGATTCCTCGTTACGAAAGGGGAGTGAGGACAGAACTGGTGATATTCCGTGCTCCTGGGTATATGTGGAAGTATATCGATGAGCAAGAGGATCGTGGCTGTTTCATCCGTGCGTGTATTCAGGCTCAGATGGATTTGGAGAACCCTCTGGCGTTTGGCACGAAGAATATGCAGAGGGTGATGTTCAACCCTCAGGCCAATACATCAATCCCGATGGTGGATGCTGCTATACAATGCGGTACGCCTGTGGGTGCAGATGCGCATATGGGCGAGATGGAGAGTCTGCTGGATGTGCTGAACTTCGATCCTGACGAGATGTTCCTGATGAGGGCTGTGGGCGATTCGATGAAGGATGCTTTTGTGGAATCGGGCGACTATATTGTGGTGCGTCAGGGCAATCATGTGCCAATGCCTCAGGAGCTGGCGGTGTGCGAACTGAACGGCGAATTCACGCTGAAACATTTCTTCATGTATGGAGGTTGTGGATGGCTCTATCCTGACAACGAGGACTTTGAGCCGATACGCATCCAGCAGGGAGAGGATATGCTCAGTTTCCGTGGCACGGTCGAGAGAATCATCAAGAATCCTGTAAAGAATGCTCACTTTGACTATGACAGATGCCTGGCAGTGATGGAGAAGAAAAACAATAACTAATATGAAGACAGATATATTGATTACAGCAGTGCGATACTACTGCAAGGATGAAGAAGAGCGGCGGCAGGTGATTCAGCACCTTGCAAACGACCGTCCGCAGTTGATGCTTGTGGCACAGCCTACGAAGGATTACGGTGTGACGATATGTGTGCTGGAAGAGGGCGAATATCGCGGACTGGTGAGCCGTTTCGATGTGCCGCTGGTGCTTGCCATCATGAACAGATACGGACAGGTGCTCGAGGTTGAGGTGAACAATGTGGCCAACGGCGACGAGTGTTTCACGGTATGTCTGGAATGCGACGAGGACATTGTGGCGTGCGACACTTCGTGCGAGGCGGCTGTATGGAACGAATGGCAGTGGACAGCCTGCCCACCCATGGACGACAGTGCCAACGACAGTCGTATTCAAGTCAGCATGAAGGTGCTGAAAGCGGAACTGAGCAAGACGCAGACGGTGAGGATGCGTATCGTGGAGACACATTTCAAGGTGCTCTGCGACTTAGCCCGCTGGGATGTGAGCGAGGAGACACAGGTGCAGTTGGGCGAGATACGACGCATGGTGGGCAGCCATCCATCCGAGGAGGTAAGGGCATTGGTGCCTGACATCAACCATTTCCTGAACGGGATGGGCAGCAGAAAGCGAACAGAGGAATTCGACGAGGTGTATTTCGATATGCTGTACAACAGCGAGGAAGCACAGCGTATGCGTGATCTCTGGACTACCACCCATGTGCGCTACGTGATTGACATCAGCGAGAAGGACGAGATGATAGCTGCTCAGTTGCAACAGATAGAAGAATGCCTCAAGACTCTTCCGAAAGAGCTGTATTACAAATGCGATACTTTCGGTCCACTGATGCATTGTCTGCTCTACAACCATATCCCCCGCAAGAAGCTGATGATGCTGCTGTCGGTGTTGATGCTGCGTGAATGGCTCAGAAACGAAATGGAGGTGACCATCAGTCCGTGCGACGCCGCGAATGAGCCAGAGACAACTCCTGCCGACGCATCCGGCGATGAGTTGCACACCATCCTGATAGAGCGTCTGTCACCACTGTTCTACAATGATGCCACTGCTGCCGACCGATTCCTGAAGGCCATCGCCAATATGCGCCAGGCCGACATCACCAGTCATGTGAACAGACTTGTGCAACAGAATGTCATCAGTCGTTCGTCGTGCCACCGTGATCTGTGGTCGGTGCTTCACACAGCAGGCATATACACCCGTTCAGAGAGCAACTGGAACAAGCGGATAGGAGTGTGACATAGCCCCCCCAAAGACCCATATATCAGCAGACAAGGCCCTGGCCTTGTCTTTTTTTTTGGAAACGATATAGCCTTTTGGCACATGAAATAAATTAAGCCGTACGATTGGATTCACAAAAACCTAAAAAACCCCTTGTGATTATGTCGAGCCTGTCGGCTTGCTGCTATGAGCGTTTCAAAATCCTTGTATGCAAGCATCCAGATATTTTGAACCACTCACATCAGCGTGGTGCTTCTCACCACTCGACATAACCCCAAGGCGATAAACCGAAAATAAACCGCCATCCGGATACCCTCGTCCGCGTGAGTCATCTCCGTGCGTAGCTTTGTTTCTCGCGAGTGAAACGAGCTT
>JAZQOD010000073.1:0-19584 GCA_045627685.1 Prevotella sp.
CATAAGCGCCTTATCACGCAACGCTTGACTTTGTTCACCTATATTTAATATACACGCAATACCACACATAACACCGTTTACGATTTGATAGTTTTACATATTTACGATTTATGGTGCAAAATTACTACATTATGTTATCAAAAACAATATCAAACAAGCATTTTGCTACACATCAATAACAATAACTAACACATTAAAACCGGATTATTGTATTTTACTTTCAATTTGAAAGCGGATTTGTGTTATTGCCTGTCAAATTGAAACGAATAGCAAATTTCTTTTTGAAAACAGCCGATTTTTGCGTATTTCTTGCTTACAATTGAGTAATTTTGCCGGCAGATTTACATTCAGGTTAACAGATTTAATTATGGCAAATTTAAGATTCCAAGTAGTAGAAGAGGCATTCGCAAAGCGACCTCTCGAAGTTGCTTCACCTAAGGAGCGCCCATCAGAATTCTTCGGTAAGAAGGTGTTCACACGCCAGAAGATGTACAAATATCTCGACCGACAGGTTTACGAGCGGATGATCGATGTTATCGACAATGGTTCACGCCTCGATCGTAGCATCGCTGACGCTGTAGCAAAGGGTATGAAGCAATGGGCTGACGAGAATGGAGTTACACACTATACTCACTGGTTCCAGCCTCTTACCGAGGGAACTGCCGAGAAGCACGACGCTTTCATCGAGCACGACGGTAAGGGTGGTATGATTGAAGAGTTCTCGGGCAAGTTGCTCGTTCAGCAGGAGCCTGACGCTTCATCATTCCCTTCAGGTGGTATCCGTTCTACCTTTGAGGCTCGCGGCTACTCTGCATGGGATCCCACATCACCAGTGTTCATCATCGACGACACACTGTGTATCCCTACTGTCTTCGTGGCTTACACAGGTGAGGCGCTCGACTATAAAGCACCATTGCTCAAGGCTCTGCGCGCTGTCAACGAGGCTGGTACTGCCGTGGCACAGTATTTTGATCCAAATGTAAAGAAGGTTACATCAAACCTCGGTTGGGAACAGGAGTATTTCCTTGTTGACGAAGGATTGTACTCGGCTCGTCCTGACCTTCTCCTCACCGGTCGTACTCTCATGGGCCACGACTCGGCAAAGGACCAGCAGATGGATGACCACTATTTCGGTACTATCCCTGATCGTGTACAGGCATTCATGAAGGACCTTGAGATGCAGGCTCTTGAATTGGCTATCCCTTGCAAGACTCGTCACAACGAGGTTGCTCCAAACCAGTTTGAGATTGCTCCTATCTTCGAAGAGACCAACCTCGCTGTCGATCATAACATGCTCCTTATGTCACTCATGAAGAAGGTGGCTCGTAAGCATGGTTTCCGCGTTCTTCTTCACGAAAAGCCATTCGACGGCATCAACGGTTCGGGTAAGCACAACAACTGGTCGCTTTCTACCGACACAGGTGTATTGCTCCACGCTCCTGGCAAGACCCCAGAGGACACTCTCCGATTCGTGACTTTTATCGTTGAGACATTGATGGGTGTTTACCGTCACAACGGTCTGTTGAAGGCTTCTATCATGTCGGCCACCAACGCTCATCGTCTTGGTGCCAACGAGGCTCCTCCTGCAATCATCTCTTCATTCCTCGGCAAGCAACTCTCAGAATTGCTCGACCATATCGAGAACTCTGATAACAACGACTTGTTCGCTATGAGTGGCAAGCAGATTTCAAAACTCGATATCCCAGAGATTCCAGAACTTCTCATCGACAATACCGACCGTAACCGCACATCGCCATTCGCCTTCACCGGTAACCGTTTCGAGTTCCGCGCTGTTGGTTCCGAGGCTAACTGTGCTTCGGCAATGATTGCCCTCAACTCGGCAGTAGCAGAGGCTCTCAACGACTTCAAGACTCGTGTCGATGCTCTTATCGCTAATGGCGAGGAGAAGATCACCGCTATCATCAATACTGTTCGCGAGGATATCAAGACTTGCAAACCTATCCATTTCGATGGCAACGGATATTCTGACGAGTGGGTTGTGGAGGCTACAAAACGCGGTCTCGATGTAGAAAAGTCTTGTCCAGTGATTTTCGACCGCTATCTCGATGATGCTTCTGTAGCAATGTTCGAATCGCTCAAGATATTCGAGAAGCGCGAACTCGAGGCTCGCAATGAGATCAAGTGGGAGACATACATCAAGAAGATCCAGATTGAAGGTCGCGTGCTTGGTGACATCGCAATGAACCATATCGTGCCTATCGTTACAAAATATCAGAGCCAGTTGGCTTGCAACGTGGAGAACATGATGAAGATCTTCGGTGAGGAAGAGGGTAAGGCTCTCTCGGCTCGTAACATCGCCATCCTTCGCGAGATTGCTGAGCGCAACCAGAAGATTGCCAACAACACTCACGAGATGATCAAGGCTCGTAAGGTGGCAAACAAGATCGAGGACATCCGCGAGAAGGCTATCGCTTACCACGATTGCGTAGAGCCATACTTCGATGTTATCCGCTACGAGATCGACAAACTCGAACTTATCGTTGCCGACGAACTCTGGACATTACCAAAGTACCGCGAACTTTTGTTCATGAGATAAAATACTTTTTTTCTGAAAAAACGGCGTTGTGAAACGCTTCCCAAGTAAATACACCGTGATTATCCTAAATTTCACAGGTAAGTTTACGATTTTGTTTGAATGGCGGCGAGGCATCCCCTCGCCGTTTTTTTATTTTACCACATGTTCACCATTACCACCTTTTTACTCGCATTATGTAATATAATTAATGTTTTTACCTTCTTATTGTTTTATGTATGCCGCTTTAGCTTACATATTGATATTATATACACAAAGACACTTTCTATTTATTAACAAAGAGTGATATAAAACTTAAATATGTAAGCAATTTAAAACTATTTCAATACAAAACACATTTACCTGCCTTTATTTACTTATAATTTCGTAATTTTGCATTATCAAATTATTCAGGATAAATCTATATCACTCATAGGGAATATAGATATTAAAAGGATTGTTTTTTAGTTATTAGTTGGGATACAGGAAGTCCCGTAGTTTGTTATTATTTTTAGTTTATCATTATGAAGAAGATTGAAGCAATCATCAGGAAAACAAAGTTCGATGAGGTGAAGGAGGCTCTCCTCAATTCAGACATCAACTGGTTTGAGTATCACGATGTTCACGGCATCGGACAGTCTCGCCAGGAAAGAGTGTATCGTGGCGTACAGTACAGCACCGACGTTATTGAGCGTGTAGCAATTACAATTGTATGTCGCGAGCAATTTCTCGACCCTACAATCAAGGTCATTCTCGACATTGCAAGTACAGGAGAGGTGGGCGACGGACGAATATTCGTCAGCGACATGATCGACTGTTACAGCATCCGTACAGGCAAGCACGGCGATAAGGTTCTTGCCAACAAGCTGTAAAGCTAATTTTCTAACATCATTATTTTTCAGGTAACAACATTTAAGGTAAAAGGAAAGACTATGAATTCAATATTTTTAGCTGCTGAGGGCTTCAGCGGCGTCGACACTCTTTGGGTACTTTTAGGAGCAATGCTCGTGTTTTGGATGCAGCCGGGATTCGCACTCGTAGAGGCAGGTCTCACCCGTGCAAAGAATACAGCCAACATCCTTATGAAAAACTTCTGCGACCTGATGTGTGGTGCAGTGTTGTTCTGGATTATCGGATTCTCACTGATGTTCGGTTCCGACAAGGGACTCTTCGGCTGGGACGGTCTGCTCTGGATGTCGAACGTCGGTAACGACAATATTCCTGCTCCTGCATTTTTCATCTTCCAGACAATGTTCTGTGCCACAACAGCCACTATCGTGAGCGGTGCCATGGCTGAGCGCACAAAGTTCTCTATGTATCTTGTATACTCTATGCTTATCTCAGCCTTCGTTTATCCAATCTCCGGCCACTGGGGATGGGGCGGCGGATGGCTCTCAGAGATGGGTTTCCACGACTTTGCCGGTTCCACACTTGTTCATGCCGCAGGTGGTGCTCTGGCTTTGGCTGGCGCTATCGTACTCGGTCCACGTATCGGCAAGTACGACAAGAACAAACAGTCGAAGGCAATCCCAGGCCACAATCTCGCACTCTGCGCCCTTGGTGTGTTCTGCCTCTGGATTGGCTGGTTCGGCTTCAACCCATGTTCAGAACTTTCAATAACCGGTGAGAGTTCGTTCCACGTAGCACATATCTTTATCACTACCAATATGGCGGCTGCTACCGGTGGTTTGTCAGCACTGATCTACACATGGGTTATCGATGGTAAACCTTCACTGTCAATGGTATGCAACGGTGTACTTGCCGGATTGGTTGGCATCACTGCCGGTTGCGACTGTGTTGACATCTGGGCATCAGCTGTGATTGGCGTCATTGTATCGGTAGCAATGTGCTTCTCGGTAAGCTTCATAGACAAGGTACTCAAGGTTGACGATCCTGTAGGTGCAGTCAGCGTTCATGGCGTGGGCGGTATCCTCGGCACAATCCTCACTGCAGTATTCTGCAACCCGGAACTCAATGGAACAGAGTGTAGTATCGGCGTACAGACTCTCGGAGCGTTTGCCGTTGTTGGCTTTGCCTTCGTCATGGGCATGATCATCTTCAATGCCATCAAGTATACTGTCGGCTTGCGTTGCGGTCGTCGCGAAGAGGAAGAAGGACTCGATGTATACGAGCACGGCGAGGCTGCGTATAACTAAATGCCATTCCACCTATAAAAAACACATTAAATGAAGAATTCATCTTTAGAACACATAGATTATGAAAAGATTGTTTATTATGATTGCGGTAATGACCGCAACAGTGTCGATAAAGGCACAGGACAAAGTAGAAGCTAACATTTCTGCAGATATTACAAGTCAATATATATGGCGTGGTGTTGAATGTGGACAGGTTTCACTCCAGCCAACTCTCGGACTGGCATACAAAGGACTGTCGCTCACAGCTTGGGGCAACGTCGGTCTGTCGGTACCTGAAGATGTAAAGGAGTTCGACCTCACCCTGGGCTACGAGGTAGGTGGCTTCAATGTCGGCATCACAGATTACTATTTCAACACCAACCCTCACTATTTCAACTACAAGTCGGAAGAGACATCACATATGTACGAAGGTTTTGCAGGCTACGACTTCGGCGTGGCAAGCATTGCATGGTACACCGTCTTCGCGGGTTGCGACGGTATAAACGGTAGCGATAAGCGCGCTTACTCATCCTACTTCGAGGCAAATGTTCCGTTCAAACTTGCCGGTCTCGACTGGAATGCTACTGTCGGATTGGTGCCTTACACATCAAGCCTTTACGGCGCCGATGGTTTTTCTGTAACAAATATCGCACTGAAGGCGACAAAGGAACTGCACATCACAGACTCTTTCACCCTTCCTGTATTTGCCGGCATCAATACCAACCCAGAGTCAAAGCAGGCTCATTTCCTCTTCGGATTCACTATCCAACCATAAGGATACCCTGAAAAGGAGCCTCTCCTCAGCTATATCACCATTGAAATAGCGGTCAGGAGAGGCTCCTTTGACTTTTACGGGTAACAATTAATATCAGGTTCAAAGGTTACACATCGTAATCTCTAACCGACAAAAATCAACAAATTGCAACTTTTCCCGATTTTCTTCATGAAAAGAAGCTAAACAAAAGCCGTATTAGAGATATTTTTTGTAATTTCGCACAACGGATAGTCAAAATTTACAAAAAGTATTCAAGATAACGCAAGAGAGACATGAGAGATTCTATCAAGTTCACAAAGATGCACGGGGCAGGTAACGACTATATTTATGTCAACACCTTATTATATAATATAGAGAACCCGGCACAGGCAGCAATAGAATGGAGCAAACCGCATTTCGGTGTGGGGAGCGACGGACTGATCCTTATTGGAGAGGCTACTGATGGCATCTCGGATTTCTCAATGCGTATCTTCAACAACGACGGTTCTGAGGCAATGATGTGCGGTAACGGCACCCGTTGTGTGGCGAAATTCGTGCACGACAAGGGACTGACTTCAAAGAACCCGATACTACTGCAGACTCTCTCTGGACAGAAAGTGCTCCATCTGCATCTCGACAATGAAGGACTGGTGGAGAGTGTGACAGTGGATATGGGCGAACCAATGCTCAGACAGCCGGAACAGTACATCGACCAGACTGACGACACGGTGAAAGCCGACTTCCGCTCGTTCCGCGGCACTTTCGTATCTATGGGCAACCCTCACTTCGTGACATTTGTTGACGACATCGACAATATCGACATAGAGAAATACGGTAAGGTGCTGGAACACCACGAGGCTTTTCCACAGCGTTGCAACATTGAGTTCGCCCAACTGGTGGGCACCAACGCAGTGAGAACAAGGGTGTGGGAACGTGGTAGCGGCATCACTATGGCTTGCGGAACTGGTGCTTGTGCTACAGCTGTAGCAGCATTCCTCACCGGACGTACCGACCGCCAGGTGGACATCATCATGGACGGCGGTACGTTGCACATAGAATGGCGCGAGGACGACAACCATATCTACATGACCGGTCCGGCAGCGATATCCTTCGAAGGCGAAATCGCCAAACTTTAACCCCCTCCTCACTCTTCACTTTTCACTTTTAACTTTTCACTTTCAACTCATGGCTCTGATAAACGAACATTATTTGAAGTTATCCAACAACTATCTGTTTGCTGACATCGCAAAGAAGGTCAACGCATATAAAGTGATGCACCCAAAGACCGAGGTGATAAGCCTGGGTATCGGTGATGTGACACAGCCTCTGGTACCAGCGGTTATCGAGGCGATGCACAAAGCCGTTGAGGACATGGCAACCCAACAGCGTTTCCATGGCTACGGACCAGAGCACGGCTATCAGTGGTTGCGCGAGGCTATCATCAAGAACGACTATGCTCCACGCGGTGTCCGTCTGGAGGCGAGTGAGGTGTTCGTGAACGATGGTGCTAAGAGCGACACAGCGAATATCAGCGACATAGTACGCTGGGATAACAGCGTGGGCATGACTGACCCTATCTACCCGGTATATATCGATTCAAATGTGATGTGGGGCCGCGCCGGTGTGTTGGAAAACGGAAAATGGAGTGCCATCAACTATATGCCATGCAACGAGGAGAATGGTTTCGTACCACAGATTCCTGACCACCGTGTGGATCTGATTTATCTGTGCTATCCAAACAACCCTACGGGTACTACGCTGACGAAGGCTGAATTGACAAAATGGGTGAAATACGCCCTGAAAAACGATACTATCATCTTCTATGACGCGGCTTACGAAGCGTATATCACAGAAGAGGATGTTCCCCACTCTATCTACGAAATCCGTGGTGCGAAGAAATGCGCCATTGAGTTCCGTTCGTACTCAAAGACTGCTGGATTTACCGGAGTTCGTTGCGGTTATACCGTCATTCCAAAGGAACTGACAGCCTCAACGATGAGCGGTGAGCGCATCTCGCTGAACCGCATCTGGGAGCGCCGCCAGTCAACGAAGTTCAACGGCACAAGTTACATCTCACAGCGTGCCGCTGAGGCTATATACACTCCTGAGGGCAAAGCACAGGTGAGAGAGGTTATCGATTACTATATGGGTAATGCGAAGATGATGAACGAGGAACTGACTCGTATGGGCTTCAAGGTTTACGGAGGTGTCAACGCTCCATATCTATGGGTAAAAACTCCTAACGGCGAAGAGTCATGGAAGTTCTTTGAGCGTCTTCTCTACGGAGCTGGTGTGGTATGCACACCGGGAGTTGGTTTCGGTCCTTCGGGCGAGGGCTATTTCCGCCTCACCGCCTTTGGCGACAGAAACAATATCAAGGAAGCACTGAGAAGAATCAGGGAGTGGAACAAATAAGTCCACTCAACCTGATTAAAGGTCGCCTTCCTCGGATTCTACTTCCTCAAACATTTCCGGATTGAAATTTTCGATGACTTCCTCTGGCAAATAGTCAAGGAGGTCATCAGGAAGGAAACGCTGGAGGATGATAGAGAATCCGGCTTTTTCATCACTGAAGTTTGGATATATCTGTGCGGCATCATCAAGGGCACAGTCAACGAACATCGCGATATATTTCTCCGGCATATCCGTCAGTTCACCATCGGAATTCTGCTCGATGAGTGAGTTGACAATTTCCTCTACCTGATCTTCTGTGAGGTTGATGATTGCATAACAATCGTCGCATGGTTCTCCCTTCTTGAGAATCATATAGTCGTATTCAATTGCGATATTTTCCATAGTTTTTTATTTCATTCGTTTCATTATTGAATAAGCATCGTAGAGACCGAGTTCACCGGCCTTCGATAAGTCGCGCACTGCCGAAGCCTTGTCGCCTTGGTTGTAATAGAGAATGCCTCGGTTGTAGTAAGCCTCGGCAAGATGCTCCTCAAGACGGATGGCGTGTGAGTAGTCTTCAATGGCTTGAGGGATATCACCGGCTGCCGCTTCGAGGTTCGCGCGATCATAATATATATACGCGTTATTAGGCGCAAGCATCAAGGCATGGTTGAAGTCGCTCAAAGCACTGGCGGTCTTGAGTTTCGCCTCTACACCCTGCGAGATATTGAATCCGCTCATCAGAGCCTGACAGACTGCTCGTTGCCAGTAGGCAATAACCATACTGCTGTCGGCAGCAATAACCTGATCG
Source organism: Prevotella sp. (assembly GCA_045627685.1). GTDB lineage: Bacteria > Bacteroidota > Bacteroidia > Bacteroidales > Bacteroidaceae > Prevotella. Next base: position 8,628 of record JAZQOD010000073.1, read on the forward strand.
AGATCGGCGATGGCGTCAGGATAGTTCTGTACCACTGTATAAGCCACAGCACGCTGCATGAAAAGCACTTTCTCCTGGTTGGCACCACGGGCATTGGAAAGGTCTATCTCGAGTGAGTCGATGAGGGCGAACGCCTCGTCGGTGGTGGTCGATGTCTGACCGTGATTGCCACAGGCTACAAAGAGGTTATGGCGGAGTCCCTTGCGGGCATTGAATTTCTCCACATCTCGGTCGAATGCCTGATATGCCTTCACACCGTTGTTATATGGCGAGAGCGAGAGCATGAATGCAGGACGATAGTCGAAACCTACACTGCGATTCTGCACATGACCACGGAAATCACTCTGGTAAGAGTTGCTCTCCTGCTGGTCTTCCACAACGACACTCGCATGTTTGTTTGGATCAATCTCGCCACGCTTGCGAACTTCCTTGACCTTGTCTGCCGACCAGCGTGGCTGGATTCCGATATGCTTGTCCATCTGCGCCTTGAGAATACGGAACTCGTCCTTCTCTGCATTGTTCGTCATGCCGAGGGCTCGATAGCACTGTGCACGGTATTCAAGACCGGTCCAGAAATTAGGGAACTGGTCTATTACCTTCGAGTAGTCACGTATAGCACCACGGTAGTTACCGGTCTTCTGGCGAAGGATACCTCGGTTGAAGATTGCCATCACATTCTCTGGTTCCATCTCGATGACATAGTCGAAATCGTCGATGGCATCGTTGTCGGCACCGAGTTGCATTCGCATCAGGCCACGGTTATAGTGGGCAAGGAAATTGTTGGGATCGAGGTCGAGAGCGGTATCGTAGTCGTCCATCGCGCCACGGAGGTTGTTATAGTTCAATCGGGCAAGGGCACGGTTGATATAACTCGGAACATGCTTCGGCTTGAGGTGGATAGCCTTCGACAGACAGGTGTCGGCCTCACGCCACTCCTGACGGGAGAGGTTTATCGAAGCACGCGTCATCCATGTATTTCCGTCATAGGGGTCCTTCTCCAGTGCTTTGTCGAGCCAATGTGCCGCCTCAACGGTGTCTTTCTTCTCAAGATAAATCTCCGCCTTGAGCGAATAGGCGTTGGCAAACTGCGACCAGCGTTGGGTTATCGTGTCTGCCTGCAACAGTGCAGCATCATAGTTCTTGAGGTTCATCTCGCAGATGGCTCTGTTGAACCAGTAGTTGCGCTGCATCGGGTTGAGTTTGATAGCCTCAGTATAGTCGGCGACAGCACCCTCGTAGTTCTGCTGACGGATACGGGAGATGGCACGGAGGTCGAATATCACATCGACATACGGATTGAGGCGGATTGCTTCGGTAGCATCTTCCTCGGCTCCGGCGAAATCTTCAAGATAGAACTTCGCTGCTCCGCGGAGTTGCCATGGTTTGTAGAGGTGTGGGCGGAGGGCGATAATCTGGTTGAAATACTGTATCGAAAGGACATAGTCTTCGTAGTGAAGAGCAATCTCTCCACTGGTGAGCATTCGGTCGATTTTGAACTGGGCATAGGAGCCGAGACTCATCATCACCGTGAGGAAGACTATGAGCAGTCGTTTCACCTTAAGGGCGGCGCATCTTGAATTTGTAACTGCAACGGAAGCGTCCCTGCATGATTGCCTTGAGTTTTGCCTTCACGAGCTGCTTACGAAGAGCAGAGAGACGATCGGCGAAGACAACACCTTCAAGGTGATCGAACTCATGCTGCATGACGCGGGCGAGGTAGCCTTCAACCCACTCATCATGAGGCTGGAGGTTCTCGTCGAGATACTGCACATGGATACGCTTTGGGCGTGTCACACTCTCATGGAGTCCTGGGAGCGAGAGGCATCCCTCCTCCATTGTGTCCTTCTCGCTGTCATCGTATTCCACAATATGAGCGTTGATGAAGGCATGACGGAATCCCTTGTACTCAGGGAGGTCCTCAGAGAGAACATCAAGATCGATGACAACGACACGGATGTCCTTGCCGATCTGTGGTGCTGCCAAACCGATACCCTCGCTTTTGTCAAGGGTCTCGTACATATCGGCGAGCAGTGTATCCAATTCAGGATAGTCTGTAGGGATGTCCTGCGCAACCTTGCGTAGCACAGGCATACCGAGAATATAAATAGGTAAAATCATTACGAAGTGTCTCTATAACTGTTTACTTTTCATCCAGTCCTGCAGGATTATCGTTGCTGAGATCTGGTCAACCAGTTCCTTGTTCTGTCGGGCTTTCTTGTGCAGTCCGGCATCAATCATAGTACGATGAGCCAACACCGAGGTGTATCGCTCATCGTAATACTCGATAGGAATGGTCTGATGATTCTTCCAACGATTGAAGAACTGTTCTACACGGACAAGATTCTCACTTGGTTGCCCATTAGGCTGCATCGGCTTTCCAATGACGATACGCTCCACGGGTTCCTTGCTGATATAATCCACGAGGAAGTCATAGAGCGTAGATGTAGCAACAGTCACCAACCCGCTGGCGATAATCTGTAGCGGGTCAGTGACTGCGATACCAGTGCGTTTCTTGCCGTAATCTATTGATAAAACGCGTGCCACCAGTTACTGATTACTTCTGGAAAAGAAGCCAAGCATCTGGATACTGGCTGCGGAGCTGGTCGCGTGAGTTCACAGCGTCAGCCTTTGAATCATAACTTGAAGCAACAACGCGATACATATTGCGAGCAGAGTTATAAGCGATGCGTGCATTGTAGCCAGCATTAGCAAGTTTGCTTGCAAGACCTTCTGCGTTAGCCTTGAGGCCGAAAGAACCAACAACAACTGAGTAGTTCTTCAAAGCAGCACCAGAGATTACAGAGAGATCCTCTGTACGAACGCTTACATTGTCGGTGTTTGCAACGACAGTAGTCTTTGTTACAGGAGTCTCAACCATTGGAGTAACAACTGGTGTCTCAACAACTGGTGATTCCTCTACTACAACAGCTGCCTCGTTAGCCTTTGCTTTCTCATAGGCCTTCTTGTACATGCTCTCGTTTGACTTACAACTTGTGAATGCTAATGCTACGCACAAACCTGCGCAGATAACGATACTTTTTTTCATAATTTAATTATTTCAGTTAGTTTATAATTTCAAATTTAACACTGAGCAATCCCAACGGGACATACTTTTACGAATGCGAAGATACAACTTTTCTACGAAAAAAACGCAGAACTATGCGAAAAAGATTAAAAATAATAGTTTATTTTGCAGTTTTTTAGTTTTTTTTGCGACAGAAGTATTGCAAATAAGAAACTTTTTCTTACTTTTGCAACGCAAATAGAGTTATGCTAACATTTTAATTTTTTAATAAAGACATTCAATTATGAAGACAATCGGTTATATCGGCGCATTCCTCGGAGGCGCAATCGCTGGTGCTGCACTCGGTATTCTCATCGCTCCTGAAAAGGGTTCCGACACACAGAAGAAACTCGTTGACACTGTTGATGATTTCTGCAAGAAGCACAACATCAAACTCTCGAAGAAGGATGTTGAGGATCTCGTAGAGGATATCCAGGTAGTTACCGAAGAGGCAGAATAACAACCACCAATAAAAAAAATACGACCGTGTCCCCGTAGCGTCTGTTACGGGAACAATGGTTGTGCAGAAAGAATATGTTCAGCAACGACAACAACATTGAAACCATTGCTCAACTGGTAGAACAGGCGAAGAAATTCGTCTCGCTCAAAAGCGAGTACTACCGACTCAGCATAGTTGAGAAAACCGTGAGACTGCTCACTGTCCTGGCGATGACATTCGTCTTGACAGCGTTACTCCTCATGGCTCTCATCTATCTCTCATTCGCCCTGGCTTTCTTCCTCGGCAACTTAATCGGCAGCAATGCATGTGGATTCCTCGTTGTCGGAGGAATATATATGGCGGTATTCGTAGCGTTCATCATATTCCGTAAGAAATGGATAGAGCGTCCACTGGTGCGTTTCCTCGCAAGCATGCTGATGGAATAAATTAACTTTAACCCAAGACTACAATGACAGAATCAGACAACATCTACGATTCACTGGAGGCTATCCGCCAGCGGAAAATGAAACTCAAAGGTGAGATCGATTCCCAGGAGAATGTTATGCGTCGCTCCTGGACACAACTGTTCCATAGCGGGGATAAGAAAATGGCATTGACTCCGTCAAAGAAATTCACCGGATTCCTCACCACAGGCACAACCGTCATCGACGGTATCCTCCTTGGCTGGAAACTATACCGCAAGTTCAAGAGATAACAAATCGGTTATATTATAAGTTACTAATTTAAAAACTATCAAGTATGAAGAAAATTTTCATGACGCTCGTAGCATCTGTAATGGTGTCACTGAGCGCAAGCGCTTTCACATTCGATGGTATCGACATCACTGGCAATGTACAGAATGTAATGCGTGAGATCGCTTCTAAAGGTTATGTATTCAACGAGGAGCACAACTGGCTCGAGGGTAACTGTCAGGGTACTGTCATCAACCTCTCGTTCAACCTTACCGATGTAAAGACTGCTGGTAAGATTGGTCAGATGCTCATCAATATCCCTGTAGAGGGTGGCGCTGATGCTGTTGCTACCGCTTTCAAGAACGCTCAGACTATCTTCAATGTCATCTATCACGCTGACAAGGCTGGCAACCCAAACACTTATGTTGCTGATGCTGACGGCACTACTATGCAGCTCACTCAGACTGCTACCGGTCTCCGTCTCACTTACAACACTCCTTTCTACAAGAAGAAGTAAGCGCAACCGTCCGGACGGATTTTTCCGTCCGTATTAATCTTCGGTGCAAACTGAATAAACATAACCATCACAAACCGTGGTGGTTATTTTTTTGTCCTTATGCTCCACCAGCACATTCTTCATATCACTGCTCACACCGGTTCCCAAGCATTTCAGCAGGGCTTCCTTCTTTGTCCAGAGAATGGTGAACGCCTTGTCGGGATCGTCAGCCTCCCTTACAACCATCATCTCTTCATCGCTCAGCACGGCCTTCGCCAGCGACTCCTTATATCGCCCCAGGCATTCTATGTCGATACCCACCGGCTTATCGGCAACAACACAAGCGACAGCCTTCTTGCAATGACTGATATTGAAATGAAAGTCAGGACGCCCCTTCACCCTTGGCTTCCCGTGCTCACCATACTCAAACTCCATTTCCTCCCCCGTCCCATTGTCGTTGATTTCGCTGAAAATATTTTTCAGCAAAGCAAACGACATGGTGCATTCCTTCCTCCCCTGTAAATGCTTATACTGCAGGGCTTTTTCCCTGCGCCAGGCTGGCAGAAGGGCGAGTTGGGCGTTTACCTCCTCTTCGGTGATATTGGTGATGTCGAGAATGCGTACTTCTTCCATTGTTTCTTTTCTTTTGCCCAAAGATAGACATTTTTTCGCTATAATCATCAAAAACCGACGGTTATTTTTTGCTTTCTCCCTTTTTATCGCTATTTTTGTCAACAATATGAGTACTGTTCTTTACAACGCCCCTATTTTCGGGCCTATCCATAGTCGCCGTTTGGGTATATCGCTGGGCATCAACCTGATGCCGGCTGACGGCAAAGTGTGCAGTTTCGACTGCATCTATTGCGAGTGTGGTTTCAACAAGGATTTCCGTCCAAAGTCGCCTCGTCCTTCTCGCGAAGAGACCGCCAAGGCTCTCGAAGCGAAACTCATCGAGATGACCGCCAACGGTGAGCGCCCTGATGTGCTTACCTTTGCTGGCAACGGCGAACCGACGGGGCATCCTCATTTCGCAGAGATCATCGACGACACCATCGCCCTGCGCAACAAATACTGTCCTGAGGCGAAGGTGAGTGTGCTCACCAACTCCACCTTCATCCATCGTCCGGAGGTTCATGCGGCATTGATGAAGGTTGACAACAACATCCTGAAACTCGACACCGTCAACCCTCAATATATTAATAAGGTGGACCGTCCCGTTGGTCATTACGATGTCGATGAGATCATCGCCGGACTCGCTTCGTTTGGTGGTCATGCCATCATCCAGACTATGTTCATGAAGGGCGAGGGTGTTGACAACACCGGCGAGGAGTTTGTGGCTCCATGGCTCGAGGCGTTGAAGGTCATCAAACCATCGCAGGTCATGATATACACCATCGACCGCGAGACTCCCGACAAGACTCTCATCAAAGCTACCCACGAGGACCTCGACAAAATCAAGGAGAGAGTACAGGAACTCGGAATCCCATGCACAGCGAGTTATTAAGACCCTCTCCCACGGACCCTCTCCCCTCGCGCTTCGCGCTCTTCCCTTGACAATTGCCGAGCCTCGGCTGCACTCGGGAAATTGAGAATAAATTCTCTTTCCTCTCGTTTGCACGAGCCTTCCCGTTTCGCTTCGCTAGGGCGAGGGCGTTGAAATGTCTTGGAGATCGAATATAATTATTCACGAAAATTCGCGTTACATTCACGAAAATTCGCGTGCGCCGCAGGCAAAGGAAATTGTAAACGGACGTTATTACCGTACCTAAATAAAGCCCCAAATATGAAAAATTTCTGTAAGTCATTCATAATCTCACTCCTATTATTCTTGTCGTGTGGCAGTTTCGCGCAATCTGCGGCTTCAGGCTTTGACTACCGTGGTATGCACCTCGATGTGAGCCGACATTACTTCTCACCGGAGACGGTGAAGCGCTATCTCGACATCCTCGCGATGCACGACATCAACCGCTTCCACTGGCATCTCACCGACAACCAGGCGTGGCGACTGGAGATAAAAGCCTACCCGAAACTCACGGAGGGAATACCATTCTACTCCCACGACGAGGTGCGCGACATCGTGGCGTATGCTGCCACTAAGGGCATCGAGGTGATACCGGAAATAGACCTCCCGGGACACATGGAGGCGGGCATCAAGGCTTACCCAGAACTGGCGTGCTCCACAAACGACAAACCGGGGAATGTGCTTTGCATTGGCAATGAGAACACGTACACCTTTATCAGCAATGTGCTGCGCGAAGTGGTGGAACTGTTCCCGTCGAAGATGATACATGTGGGTGGCGACGAGGTGGCTATCGACCGTTGGGCGAAATGCCCTCACTGCCACGACAAGCAACAGTCGTATTGCATGAATCGCATCGCCGACATCCTCAAGGGTTACGGTCGTGAGTGGGTGATGTGGGATGATGTTCTCGACAACGGAATGACCGACCTGTCGGGTGGATATATCATGATATGGCGCGATCAGGACACCGCGAAGAAGGTGCATCAGTTGGGTGGCCGCTCTATCCTCTCTCCATCGAAATATTGCTACTTCGACTATTTCCAGACATCGAACATCGACACCGAACCGCGTGGTTTCGGCAACTCGCTGCCTGTGGAACGGGTGTATTCCTACAACCCATTGGAGGGACTGACTGCCGAGGAGGCACAGAGCATCGTCGGTGTTCAGGCAAACCTATGGACTGAGCATGTGTCACAACCGAAGCATGTGGAGTATATGCTCCTTCCACGCCTCGCTGCCTTGCAGGAGGTACAAGCGGGAAGGAACGTCAGCAGGTCGTTCCATGAGTTCATGCCTGTTTTGGAAAAACGCTTACAAGAATACAAGTCCTTGGGGCTCAACTATTGCCGCCATCTGTACGACAGGTTCTTCATAGTGAAGCGCAACCCGGAAAAGCGTTGTGCTGATGTTTTTCTTACCACTTCCGATGGTACTGTCGAGGAACAGAAAGAGGTTCGCAGTACTTGTACCATCGAGGCTTTGCCACATATCGCCGATGGTGATGCCACGGAGTGGACTCTCGAAGGTCGCACCTATCAGTATTACTCGGTCAACACTCGTCGTTTCCTCTTTACTAAATCCACCTACTGCCCTATCGTTCTTGATGACACTTATCTTGACAAACCGCGTTATTCTTTCGATGGTGCAGCAACGCTCAACGATGGTATCTGTGGTGAGAAGAATTTCGCCACTGGCGACTGGCTCGGATTCAAAGGCGGTCCGGCTGTCGTGACCTATGATTTGCAGAAACGCCAAAAGGTGTCGCAGGTGCAGGTTTCGTGCATGACCGACATGGAGGCATGGATATCCAACATCGGTGAGATTGCCGTGGAGATAAGCAATGACGGGGAAATGTTCAAGGAGGTGGCACGCCAGGCATACCCTTACGAAACCGACAACGGCAAGAAGGACATCGATAAGTATCTTCTTCCGTTCAGCGCAGTCAAGGCTCGCTATGTCCGCGTCACCGTCCACCCTGCCCCATCCTTCCCTGAGACTCACGATGGTTACGGCTACCCGACATATTTATTTATTGATGAGGTGTCCGTGGAATAAAGGCATGTAGCCCATCTGTTCTTCGACGGCGAGCCCCCCGACCAGATATTCTTCCAGATTGTCGACAACTGGCGATAAACCTAATTGTTACAATGTGCAAATTATCGAATTCTTACCAAAAGGGTACACCAAAGAGTACACCAAGGGAACACAAAAGGACTCATAATACAGCATCCATCCCAGCGTAACGCCGAGATGGATGCTCAGAATCCTGTAGAATGTTTATAAGCCTTTTGGCTTGTGATAAGTATCTCGTTCCTCCCATGGGAAGGAATCTACGACGTCTAAGTATTTGTACAAGCGAGCGTCCTGTTCGTGCAAACGCTTGTCGCAATCTATCAAACGGCCTGCCGCATAAATGTCAAACAGGCTGTTATCCTTCTTGTTTTTAGGATAATAATTTCGCAAGATGAACATGATACCTCCTCTGTAAGCACCATATGTAGGAAAAGCAACAAAGGCATCAATAGCTGCACAATATTTTACAGTTAATAGCTGATGGTAAATATCCTGATATGTTTTACACCATTCCTGCATACCTTCAAATGAATGGGCTACCGCAAACATTCCACCAAGATATTTTTCTTCACTTATTCCAGCGGTCTTCCAATCAAGGAATTCGCCAGCACTATTTCTGCCCTGTTGTTTTGTTACAGGAAAGAAACTGTCGTCATCGTTCCATACGAAATAATCAAATACTCTGAACAAATCATTGATAACATCACCAGCTACATAAATCAAAAACGACTCGCCAGTTTTTGGGAAGTCAAAGCCTAAATCGTACAAATCATACAATTTGTATTTCTCAAGATTAACGAAAAATCCGTATTTTGCCAGTTGTTTGCCATCAACATAGTATTCATCTGTGGTTGTATCGTATTTAACTTTGATTATTCCCTTGAAATCCCACATATATCTTGTTGCCCACTCGTTCCAATTTGCAAAACTCTTTTCAGAACCAACCTCCTGTGCATTGAAACGCAAATTTGAGAAAGCCTTGTCTATTCTTTCATACATATCGTCTTCATTGCTACATGAAGTCATCAAACCTGCTATTACCAGCATGGCGAGAATAAAAAAACTAAACTTTTTCATAATTATTGTTTTTTATTAGTTACTCAACTAATTAAATATTTTATCTGATAAACTTAAATGTTTTTTCTTCTTTTTTGTTACTCAGAACAAATAGCAATTCACTTTGCAAAAGTGATTAAATTTTTGATAATCACCAAAGATTGTTGAGATTATTATGCACAAATTCGGGAATTTCTTTATTTTGCGCGCTGAGAAACCAATGAGAGGGCTGGCGCACGGAGACGGCTTACGCGAATGAGGGCATCCGAATGGCGGTTTATTTCCTGTTTATCGCCGATTGGAATATTAGCCGTAGGCGCTGATGAAGGTTCACAACTGACGATGAAAACTTGTTTTCAATCTCAGTTTGAAGATTCAGGAGCAAGATGTTGAAGACATCAATATTCCAAGAGGGGTTTATCTTTGTTTTTGTCAATCCACCCAAACACAGGAATTTCCCAGTGACCCTATTTTTTCCATACTACGGACAAAAGAAGAATGCTTTTCTATCGGTCCCTCACTGCCAGAAAGAGTAGATACAACTCCCGCCCCTTAGGGGGGGGACTGGGGAGGGGTTCCTATTTCAGTCCCATTTCCTTGGCTTTCTGCATGAGGAGTGCCATGAGGGGTTCACGCTCGTTCTCTACCTTGTTGTCGAGGACGGCGTCCTTGAGGCACTGCTTCAATGCTCCTACCTCACGCGATGGCTTGAGGTTGAACATCTCCATAATCTCGTTGCCGTCGATGACGGGCTGCAGGAGACGTTTGTAGTCTCGCTCGGCGAGGTCCTTCAACTTCTCACGCACAAGGCGGTAGTTATCAAGGAACTGTGCCTTTCGTTGCTGGTTCTTCGAGGTGATGTCGGCCTCGCAGAGGATGAGCAGGTCGTCGAGGTCGTCACCAGCATCGTTCATCAATCGGCGAACGGCTGAATCGGTGACAATCTCATCGGCGATGATGATTGGTCGCATGTGTAGATCAACGAGTTTCTGCACATATTTCATCTTCATGTCGAGAGGCAGTTTCAGTCGGCGGAACAGGTTTGGTATCATCCTTGCGCCAATGAGGTTATGGTTGTTGAAGGTCCACCCCTGTGGCACTTCCCAACGCTTCGACTTTGGTTTACCAATATCATGAAGCAAAGCCGCCCAGCGCAGCCATAAACCGGAGTCCCCGGAGGGGCTTCTTCTGGCCACATTATCCAATACTTCTAATGTATGATAGAAATTGTTCTTGTGCGCACGACCGTTGCGTACCTCTACACTATCAAGGGCAGAAAGTTCCGGAAGGATGAGTTCGAGCAGTCCGCAACGCTGGAGGTCAACGAAACCCTTGCTTGGCACTGGCGATTTGAGAATCTTGTTCAATTCCTCCGCGATGCGTTCACCACTGATAATCTTTATGCGCTCACGGTTGCGAACGAGGGCATCGAAGGTCTCATCATCGATGTAGAAATTCAATTGCGTAGCAAAACGGATGCAACGGAGCATTCGCAGTGGGTCGTCGGAGAAGGTGATATCCGGATCCAGCGGGGTACGAATGATACCGTCTTCCATATCGTAGAGTCCATCGAAAGGATCAACGAGTTTCTGCACATATTTCATCTTCATGTCGA
>JAZQOD010000074.1:0-21991 GCA_045627685.1 Prevotella sp.
TAAACGGTCCCGCGGGTTCTTGCTCCGTTTCACTACGCAAGCGAGCAAAGCTCGAGCGCGACTCCCGCCAGCTCCACCCTAACAAAAGCAAAGGCTCCCAACCGGAAGCCTTTGTTTTTTATTTACCCACTAATAGAAAAAGTCATGACAGGGTGCAAAAACATTTACACCCCAGCAAGATTACTTCTTTATCTTCATGCGTTCTACAGCCTTGTTATGGCGGTCAACAGCCTGCTTTACTGCCTTCTCGTGGCGCTCCTGACCTTTCTTTACAGCCTCTGCATGACGAACCTTCAGCTCTTCCTTGCGGGCATCTCTCTTCGCAACAGCCTCTGCATGATTTGCTTTTGCCTTCTCTACTGCTTCTGCGTGACGCTTCTGTGCCTGAACTCGACGCTCACCAACTTTCTGCATGGCTTTGTCATGGCGAACAGCGGCTTTCTTCACACCTTCGTTGTGCTTCTGGACGGCCTTGTCAATCTTTGCACTAACCTTCTGGTTGTGTTGCTGAACAGCTGAGCAGATCTTACATTCCTTAATCTGTTTGTTGTGAGGGCAGACAGTTGTCTGGGCATTTACATTTGTTGCAACGAGCATCATCATTGCAACCAACATCATGATAGATTTTTTCATAATCGTCAAATTTTAAAATTCAAATATTTCTGCAGGCAAAGTTATTCCATTTTTTGCCATCTGCAAAAGGTTTTTCCCTAAAACTGATAGGAAATTCCCCTCTGCTCTGATAAGTTTTCTTGTTTTTATCATCATTTTAGCCTCTTATGGAGTGTTTTCTTATTTTTTATGAGTAACTTTGTACTCATCATTCAAACAAATTCGTATAAATACATAACTACATCTATCCTCCGAGGGGGACAGTGACGGTGTGATTTAGGATAATCTCAAAATATAGGGCATTCGAGCCCACTCAAACAAAATTATGACAAACTTACGATTCCAGGTAGTGGAGGAGGCTTTCGCCAAGCGACCTCTCGAAGTACCGGCTCCAGAAGAGCGCCCATCAGAATTCTTCGGCAAGAAAGTGTTCAACCGCCAGAAGATGTACAAGTATCTCGACCGCCGTGTCTATGAACAACTCATCGATGTCATCGACAATGGCGTGCGTCTCGACCGTAGCATCGCTGATGCTGTGGCAAAGGGCATGAAGCAATGGGCCGACGAGAATGGCGTCACTCACTACACTCACTGGTTTCAGCCACTGACCGAAGGCACTGCCGAGAAGCATGACGCTTTCGTGGAGCACGACGGCAAGGGTGGTATGATCGAGGAATTCTCGGGCAAACTGCTGGTACAGCAGGAGCCTGACGCATCATCATTCCCTTCGGGCGGCATCCGCTCTACCTTCGAGGCTCGTGGCTATTCGGCATGGGATCCTACATCACCTGTGTTTATCATCGACGACACATTGTGTATCCCAACGGTGTTCATTTCTTACACTGGCGAGGCTCTCGACTACAAGGCTCCGCTCTTGAAGTCACTTCGTGCAGTGAACGAGGCTGGCAAGGCTGTGGCTCAGTATTTCTACCCTGAGGTGAAGAAGGTCACCACCAATCTGGGCTGGGAACAGGAGTATTTCCTCGTTGACGAGGGTCTCTACTCGGCTCGCCCTGACTTGCTCCTCACTGGTCGTACGCTCCTCGGTCATGACTCGGCAAAAGACCAGCAGATGGACGACCATTACTTCGGTACTATCCCTGATCGCGTTCAGGCTTTTATGAAGGATCTCGAGATTCAGGCTCTTGAACTGGCTATTCCTTGCAAGACTCGTCACAACGAGGTTGCACCAAACCAGTTTGAGATTGCTCCAATATTCGAGGAGGCAAACATCGCCAACGACCATAACATGCTCCTCATGTCGCTCATGAAGCGTGTGGCTCGCAAGCATGGATTCCGTGTGTTGCTCCACGAGAAGCCTTTCGATGGCATCAACGGTTCGGGCAAGCACAACAACTGGTCGCTTTCCACCGATACTGGTGTACTGCTCCATGCCCCTGGCAAGACTCCTGAGGACACCCTCCGTTTCATCACCTTCATCGTGGAGACTCTGATGGGTGTGTATCGTCACAACGGTCTGTTGAAGGCTTCTATCATGTCGGCTAACAACGCCCATCGTCTGGGTGCTCACGAGGCTCCTCCGGCTATCATCTCATCGTTCCTGGGCAAGCAACTGTCAGAAATGCTGGAATATCTGGAAAAGTCGGAGAACAATGATCTCTTCGCTATGAAGGGCAAGATGGCTACAAAACTCGACATCCCCGTGATTCCGGAGATTCTCGTCGATAATACCGACCGCAACCGTACCTCGCCATTTGCCTTCACTGGTAATCGTTTCGAGTTCCGTGCTGTGGGTTCCGAGGCAAACTGTGCTTCGGCAATGATTGCCCTCAATGGTGCTGTTGCCGAGGCACTCAACAACTTCAAGACTCGTGTGGATGCTCGCATTGCCGAGGGCGAGGACAAGATCAACGCCATCATCGACATCGTGCGTGAGGATATAAAGACCTGCAAACCAATCCATTTCGATGGCAATGGCTATTCCGACGAGTGGGTTGAGGAGGCTACACGCCGTGGATTGGATGTGGAGAAGTCATGTCCGCTCATCTTCGACCGTTATCTTGATGAGAAGAGCATCAAGATGTTCGAGTCGCTCAACATCTTCGAAAAGCGCGAGATTCAGGCTCGCAACGAGATAAAATGGGAGATATATGTAAAGAAGGTGCAGATCGAGGCTCGCGTCCTTGGTGACATCGCAATGAATCATATCATCCCTATCGTCACCAAATACCAGAGTCAGTTGGCATATAATGTCGATGAGATGATGAAGGTGTTCGGTGTCGAGGAAGGCAAGGCGCTCTCTGCCCGCAACATCGCCACACTGCGTGAGATTGCCGAGCGCAGCCAGAAGATTGCCACCGACTGTAGTAGTCTGGTCGAGGCTCGCAAGGTGGCAAACCGTATTGAGGACATCCGCGAGAAGGCCATCGCTTATCATGATAATGTGGAGCCTTATCTCGACATCATCCGTCAGGAGGTGGACAAACTCGAGCTGATTGTTGCCGACGAACTCTGGACTCTGCCGAAATACCGCGAGCTCCTCTTCATGCGATAAGGCAAGGAGGGGGCCACAACCATAACAACCAAAATGAAACTAAAAACCTCTATTCTTGCATTGCTCGGGGCAATAGCCCTGGGCAGTGCCACTGCTCAAACCACGCGCGAGCCTCAGACAATGCTCGGCCGCGATATGGGAGTGCTTGACCATTGTACAGGCAATCCTGTCATTCCTGCGTATCTTGCCGATGCCACTATCGTCTATGACCAGACGAGCAACCGTTTCTATGCCTATGGCACCAACGACGGGGCTGGTCTCGACAATGTGTTCCCTATCCAGTACTGGTGGTCGGAAGACTGTATGAACTGGCACAACTCTCCGTTGCAACTGCCTCAGGAGTGGCATGAGTTGTGTGGCACAAAGTATGTGTGGGCTCCAAGTTTCATCTACAACCCTGCCACTCGCAAGTATTATCTGATGTATGGCATCGACACCCACACCTTCATCGCCAAGTCCGACAATCCCGACGGTCCGTGGGAGGATGCCAATGCAGTGGCTCCGGGCAAATATTTCTATCGTGGCTATGATGCACAGTTCTTCCTCGATGACGACCTGACGATGTATCTCACCACCGACAATGGTTTCTTCAAGATTATGAAACTGGCGTTCGATGCCAACGGCAATGTGAGCATCGACAACACCGACCCGCGTTTCGATGAGGTGGGCTACAATGAGTTCATTGGCGACTATCACTACAAGAGTGCCACAGGCCTTCGCAATATGTTCGAGGCTTCCTTTATATATAAAAGAGGTGGACTCTACTATCTCATGTGGTCATTCCAAGGCTGCGAAGAATATAATGTGCGCTATGCCGTGTCGGAGAGCATCGTTGGTCCGTGGCGCGATCTGAACGGTTCTATGGATTATGCCATCCTCGAACGCGACGACCTGAACGGCATCCTCGGTCCGGGACATCATTCCATGTTCGACTACGATGGTCGCACATTCATTGCCTACCACCGTCAGCACTATCCGTTTGTTGACAGTAAGCGCCAGACCTGCATCGACGAGGTGTTCTTCAATACTGACGGTTCCATTCGCGAGGTGATGCCTACCCACCGTGGTGTGAAGGTCAAGGCTGACGCCCGTCGTTATGATGGTGTGAACCTCGCCTTGGGCTGCCCTACCCTGACATCTTCAAACCGTATCTACGACAACTCCCACAACCCTAACCGCTATCGTGCCACTGGTGCGAAGTTCACATTCTCCGGTCAGTGGGCTGTCGATGAGAACTACGGCACTCACTGGGATCCGGGTCTTGATGTGGAGAACCCATGGATCATCATCGACCTTGGCAAGGACCAGAAGATTGGTAGCATAGAGACTCTGTTCGAGTTCACCAACCGTCGTCATAACTACAAACTCGAGGTTCTTCCGTCATCCAGTGCCTCATCACTCGAAAAGGCAGCATCAGCCACCGGTTGGCAGATGTTTGCCGACAACACGGCCCAGGGTGTATCGCAATCGCCGGTCAAGGACACTTCTGTCACTGGCAAACCGATGAAGGGCCGCTTCGTGCGACTCACCATCACTGCTGCCGATCTGCCTTACACTGCCGATGGCAATGACCCGGTGAACGCCCGCAATGCGCCAAGTGTATTCGAAATCCGTGTATTTAAATAAAAAAAGGTTATGATATACAATTAGGCATAAGTATTCAAAAGAAATCAAAATAATCTGGCTCCAGAGCCTATGGCTCTTTGCTCTGGTCATCAGCTCGTATTTATAAAAGCAAGCTTTTAACATCCAATCTGATTCCCATAGCAGAACTGACGTTCTTAGCCAGATACAAAATGTTGCTTCGCAATACATAATAGCTCGCTGCGGTCGTAAAAAATCCATCCGGGTGATAGGCATTCCGCGCGTAGCCATTTTGTACGAGCATAGCGAGCTATTTTGTATGCTCGAAGAGCACATTTTTTAATCCTTGTTAAGTATCGAAGATACTGCTGGGTGGATTTGAATTGAAGAATAGAGCTTTGCTCTGATTCTCGATTAAAAGACATACAGCAAAAAGACGCAAGTCTTAACAAGGATATTTTGATCTAATATAATAACATTACGCCAAAAGGTATATCGTTTCCTAAAAATATCAACTAAAACCTATATCATTATGAACAAAAAACTTTTCCTTTCAATCGTTCTTGTGGCAGTCAGTTGCATGGCAATGGCGGCCGACAAAGTACTGAAAATTGCCTCTCCTGACGGCAAGATTAGTGTCGAGGTTACCGTGGGTAAGCAACTCACCTACTCCGTTTCTATGGATGGCAACGTGGTGCTTGCTCCTTCGGCAATGGCAATGTCGCTCACCAATGGTACCGTATGGGGCGAAAACTGCCAGTTGAAGAAATCGACAAAGAAGGCAGTCAATGCCACCATCACTTCTCCTTTCACCCGCCAGGCTGAGATGACCGATGCTTGCAACGAACTCACCATGCAGTTCCGTGGCTATAATGTCATCGTACGTGCCTACGACAATGGTGTGGCATATCGTTTTGTGAGCACCACCAAGGGCGCCTTCGAGGTAGAGGCAGAGAAGGTGGAATATTGCTTCACCGCCAATAACATCGTCACCACTCCATACGTCCGCGACTATGAGGCAGGCAAAACCACCTTCAAGGATCAGTTCAACAACTCGTTCGAGAACACATACTCTATCCAGCCTGTATCACAGATGGACAAGAAACGCCTGTCGTTCCTGCCTCTCGTTGTTGACCTCGGCAATGGCCGTAAGATGTGCATCACTGAGACAGCCCTCGAGCGCTATCCTGGTCTGTATCTCGTGGGTGGTGCCGACAACAAACTGACAAGCATGCACGCCCCTCTTCCAAAGACATGGCATCAGGGCGGTCACAACGAGTTGCAACTGCTCGTCGATGAGACTCACCCTTTCATCGCGAAGGTCAACGGACCTCGTGAGTTCCCTTGGCGTGTGGCAATGCTCTCACGCGAGGACAAGGAACTGGCTGCCAACAACCTCTCGTACATCCTCGCCTCACCATCGCGCGTGGCTGACTACTCTTGGGTGAGGCCAGGCAAGGTGGCTTGGGACTGGTGGAACGACTGGAACATCGAGGGTGTTGACTTCGAGGCTGGCATCAACAACGCCACATATAAATATCATATCGACTTCGCTTCTGCCAACGGCATCGAGTATGTCATCCTCGACGAGGGATGGGCTGTCAACCTCCAGGCTGATCTGATGCAGGTTATTCCTGAAATCAACATCAAGGAACTGGTGGATTATGGTAAGCAGAAGAATGTGGATATCATCCTCTGGGCAGGCTACTACGCTTTCGACCGCGATATGGAGAATGTGGTGAAGCATTATGCCGACATGGGTGTCAAGGGATTCAAGATCGACTTCATGGATCGTGACGATCAGATAGTATCCGACTTCTACTGGCGTGCAGCCGAGACATGTGCCAAGTACCACATGCTTGCCGATTTCCATGGAGCATTCAAGCCTGCTGGTTTGAACCGCACCTACCCTAATGTCATCAACTTCGAGGGAGTCTCAGGTCTTGAGCAGATGAAATGGGAACCAACATCTCGCGACCAGATCACCTACGACTGTCAGTTGCCATTCACACGTCAGACAGCCGGTCCTATGGACTACACCCAGGGTGCAATGCACAACGCCGGTCACAACTACTACCCATGCTATTCAGAACCAATGAGCCAGGGCACCCGTTGCCATCAGTTAGGCATGTATATCGTTCTTGAATCACCACTCAACATGCTCTGCGACTCGCCTACCAACTATATGGCAGAACCAGAGTGTACCCGTTGCATAGCAGAGGTACCGACAGTATGGGACGAGACCTATGTCCTTGCCGGAGAGATGGGCAAATACTGCATCACAGCCCGTCGTAAGGGCGATGTGTGGTATGTCGGTGGCATCAACAACTGGGATGCCCGCACCATCACCTTCACACTCCCTGAGGGCATCAGCCTCTCAAAGAAGGGCGACCTCTTCCGCGATGGCAAGAACGCCAACCGCAAGGGAACCGACTATAAGCGTGAGCAAGTGAGCCTCACCCGTCAGATGACCATCACCATGGCCGACGGCGGCGGTTTCATTATGAAGATATAATTATAAAAAAACGGGCGAGCCAAATAAATGGTTCGTCCGTTATTTTCATGAACTGCTGGGGAATATTAGATACCGATGTTCACACCGAGAGAGATGTAAGCATCATCGCAGTTATCGTTGAACCACTGCCACTTACCCTCGCAGAAGATATTGATGTTGTTCACAACATTGTACTTTACACCACCACCGAGGTCGAAACCGAACTTTGTAGAACTGTAGTCACCGCCGCCCCAGTTGCCAAGAGCCACACCAACGATTGGATAGAGAGTGAAACCAGAGTTGCCAAGGTCGATGTTGTAGTGGAAGTCAGCATCAACAGTGAACATATGGCCATGCTCTGGGAAGTACCAGTTGAAGCTTGGAGCAAGGTCGATCTTGTCAACGATGCCGAATGTAGCGCCAACGCCAAGTCCGAAGTCATGACGGAGGTCACCCTTAATGTCGATGCTCTTTACCTGTGCAGAAGCTGCGAGTGTCATAACGCAGAGTGCAAGAGTAGCAAAAATTTTCTTCATAATTTTTTTCTCCTTTATAGTATGTTAATAATTAAAGATATGTAGGCCTGTCAGGAGAGTCGTCTTCCGTCAAAGCCACTGCAAAATTATATCATAATACCAATTCTTCCAAATAAATTCGCCATTTTTCTCCCAAATCCCGCCAAATAGTTGATAAATTTGGTATAAATGACCGATTTTCCTTGTACCATTCCCCTTAAAACCCGCCAGATAAGGTATCATATTTTTATGGTGAAAAATCTGTTCATGCGCCGATGCTTCCCCATGTGAGTTTCTGGAAGCAAATCCCACAATGGAGAAATATTGCTACGCACGGGCTCAATAGGGAAAGTGGAGATTATCAGGAAATCATTTTTCACCTTTAAAAATTACAGACTAAACCCAGATAATCCAGTAAAAACACAGGTGATTTTTGCAAAAATATCATTTTATGATAATTATTTTATGATAGATATAGCGATATTTAAAAAAATATATGTACATTTGCAGTCAGATTAGTATTGCCGAAATCAAAATCCCTATGATCAAGAACCCATTCATTACCAACGGATATGCAGGCGCAGAGTATTTCTGCGACCGTATAGAGGAAACAGAATTCCTGGTGCGAATGCTTACCAACGAAAATAACATCGCACTTATCTCACCACGACGCTTGGGCAAAACAAATCTCATTCGTCACTGTTTTGAGCAGCCAGAAATAAAAGAAAACTACCATACATTTGTAATCGACATATACGCCACAAAGAGCCTTAACGACTTCGTAAATGTACTTGGCAAGGCTATTCTCGACACGCTCAGAAGCAAAGGACGATTCGTATGGGAGAAATTCCTGAACACAATACTTTCCATTCGTTCAGAGATATCCTTCGACATCAACGGCAACCCTACATGGGGCCTGGGAGTAGGAAGCATACACAATCCAGCAATAACCCTCGACGAGATATTCCGCTATCTCGCCGAAGCCGACCGCCACTGCCTTGTAGCAATTGACGAGTTCCAGCAGATCACGCAATACGAGGACGGGCAAAACATCGAGGCAACGCTAAGGACATACATCCAGCGTTGTCCCAACGCCAACTTCATCTTTTCCGGATCTCAGCGTCATCTGATGGGCGAAATGTTCACATCACCCTCAAGACCATTTTACCAGTCGGTTACAATATTCAATCTTAAACCTATACCACTCGTCAAATACGAAGAGTTTGTCCAAAGTAAGTTTAGAGAAGCCAACAAAAATATCGAGCCAGGCGTTGTTGAAAACATTTATATACGTTTTGGCAGCATCACCTCTTACATGCAGAAGATCATGAACTACATGTATCAGGTAACCAGAGAAGGCGAAACCTGCACAATTCCTATGATCGACGATGCCATCAACTACATTCTCGACATATCCACCGATAGTTACGAAGGCATTCTATACCAGATGCCCGAAAAACAGAGAAATGTGCTACTTGCCATAGGTAGCGAAAAAGAGGTAAAAGGCATCTCCGGAGGCAGTTTTGCAAAGCGCCACCACCTGCCATCCCCAAGTGCTGTGGTATCCGCCGTAAAGGGACTCCTGGAAAAAGATTTCATCACTCATGAGCGAGGCAAATACAAAGTCTACGATCTCTTCTTCCAACTGTGGATAGAAAGGGAACTCAGGAAATAGGCATTGCCCAAAAATCGGGGAAAATGGAGCCCCTTTTTATCGGTAGCATCTGTGATATGGATAGAACTGTAAACTGTAAGAACTGTAAGGGCAGAATAAACATTGTTTAAATTTGGTTATATCACACGCTTTTTGTAACTCTTCTGATAGAGAAGTTATCTGCACTCAGGAAATTCCAAAATAAAAATGAATTTCTTTTGGATTTTCCATTCGTTTGTTGTAACTTTGCATCGTGAAATTCAATCAATTTCCGGAGTTGTACTCCGTTTTTTAGTCCAAATTATAGGAATATGTATAAACGATATGCTACTCTTGAAGATGCCGAAAACGATAGTATTTTCCTCTTCGGAGCCCGCCAGACGGGCAAAACAACACTCATAGGGGAACTTTTCCCTAATGCGGTGAAATACGATTTGCTGGACTCAAACACATACGAGCGACTTCAGCGTAACCCGGCTCTGCTCAGACAAGAACTGGAAATGGCAGCTGATAATTCTATGGTGGTGATAGACGAAATACAGCAGTTGCCTATCCTTTTGAACGAAGTACACTCGCTCATAGTGAAAAAAAACCTACGTTTTGTCCTCAGTGGATCAAGTGCCAGAAAACTCAAGCGTAGTGGGGCAAACATGCTCGGCGGGCGAGCATTGAGAAACTATTTCTATCCACTGGTGAGTTGCGAAATAGATAATTTCGACCTAGATCATGCTCTGCATTCAGGAATGTTACCTCGTCACTATCTTGCTCCGAACGACAGTGTGCTATGGCGAAGAATGCAGGCTTATATTACAGTTTATCTGCGTGAAGAGATAAAAGCCGAGGCACTGGTGCGCAATCTTTCTACCTTCAACAAGTTTCTTGAGGTGGCTGCTATCATGGATGGTGAGATGGTAGTATGGAATAATGTAGCACAAGATTGTGGCATCGATGCAAAGACAGTTAAAGAGTATTTTGCTATCCTTGAAGAAACACTAATCGGATACATGATTCCTGCATACACCAAAAAGGTGAAACGCGATTTGAGGCAAGCCAGCCGTTTTTATTATTTCGATTTGTGTATCCCAAATTTCCTGTTAGGCAGGAAACATCTTCAACAAGGTTCTGCAGACTATGGACATGCTTTTGAACATCTGATGATTCAAGAGATTGTTGCATATCTAGGTTACCACTTCATTGAGGGAAGCTTATCATACTGGCACACATATTCCGATTTGGAAGTTGATGCTATCATTGGTGACGCTCTCGTAGCCATTGAGTTCAAATCGTGTGCAGAGGTGCAACGTCGCCACTTGAATGGTTTAAAGGCATTTAAAGAAGAACATCCTGACTGCAGGACAATTGTTGTGTCTTTAGACGAACGTCCACGACTATTAAATGGTCATGAAATCATCCCAGCCAAAGAATTCCTACATATGCTTTGGAATGACGAGATTATTGATCCCTCAAGCTTATAATTACCAATATTCCTGTATAGAGTTCTGGTAAGCTTGTCGAATCCATTCGTGTTCGATTTGCTTCCCTTTAATCCTTTTTATCGGTAGCATCTGTGATATGGATAGAACTGTAAACTGTAAGAACTGTAAGGGTCGAATAAACATTATTTAAATTGGTTATTTCGCTCGCTTTTTGTAACTTTGCGCACAAAGTTTATTTGATGCCTAAAATGGACAATGTTTTAACAAAAAAACTACAAGAATACTTCAAGACCAGACCTATCAGCAAAGCATGGGTTTTCGGGTCGTATGCTCGAGGCGAGGAACGCCCCGACAGTGATGTCGACATTCTTGTAGAATTGCTTCCTGGCACCAAAATGGGGTTGGCATTCTGCGCAATGATATGCGACCTTGAAGATGCTCTCAATCGGCCCGTTGACCTAGTACGTGAAGGCTGCATCAAGCCATTTGCAATAGAAAGTATTGAACACGATAAAATTCTCGTATACGAGGATTTTGTCATGTTCCACACTATCCATGACAAAAGATTTCAACTGGCCTTCTTCTACAAGATCGACATCTCTCTCTAAAAGGTCTTTTAATTCGTTGCGCATATGCAAATAACCGAATAATGATATATGCGCTTCTGGAGAAAATTTCACAAGTATGTCAATATCACTCTCTGCTGTTTCTTCCCCACGGGCAAACGAGCCAAATACCCATGCCTTATCGACTGGCTGGGTCTTAAAGAAACAACTTAGTGTATTGATATAACTTGTACTCACAAGAGGTAGGGGCTATAAATTCATTGTTGGATAACATCAGTACCAAGCGTGGGCTCTATAGTTGTATGATTATTACAACAAGTTGCAAGCAAGCACGTCCTTCACAGAGAAGATTTTGCTGATTGCCTCGAATGAAAAGAACTGTCCATCCATAATCATGTAATCCTCCCTCTGTGACTTGCGAAGTTTCTTTATTTCTGGGAATAAACCGACAGGAACCAACACCTCACGTCCATCTGTAAGGTAGACTGCCATCATTCCTCTTTTTTCTCCGAATTCAAGTTTCTTAATGCCTAAATTTGTATCTTTGAATCTGCACATTGTATTATCCTTTCTTATTGATTCGCAAAATATCAACTTTCTTTCCACTAAACACACGGTCAATGCTTTCGTTGATGTAATCATAGTTTGTATCTATGACTGCCATAATATCTGCCTCCTCATCTGCCGACAATTCCGACCATGCTATCTCTATTTTCTTTACACCATTCTCCTCAATCCAAATCTTAGCAACGGTATCACCAACATGCGCTTTTTTGCTCCCACGTCTAGTCACATGTATGTGCCTACGGTTCTCGTTCGCATCTGTCGGGAATACAGACAAGATAAAACAGAGGAAATATAGTATTTTACCCATTGGACTAAACTTTTGATATAATGTAAAGTTATGACTGTGCAAAAATACGGACTTTTCCTGATATCACCAAATTTTAGGTTGTTTTTCTGACAATTGGAACGAAGATGTTGCTATTTTGGAAAGCCTTCTTCCCTCCCCCCCTAATCACCAAGCCATAAGCTTTATGCCTCACATTGTTATTTATTGTTAAGTTTAGGGTGGAGGTGGGAGGTTATTCGGGGGATTATCATAATTTTGCAGTGTTGGCGTTGGAAACATGAACAACGCCGGGATGAAAGGATATGAATGTGATAGATATCTTCAAGGCGGAATGGATAAAGAAGTCTGCCAGATATATGAAGGATCCGGCAAAGATGAAGGAACTGACTGACATTGCTATGAGCTATGCCAGCAGGAAAGGACTGGACGAGATTACGGATAGCGTGAAACTCATAGGACAGTACATAAAGGCTATTGCCACTGGCTCGTATAAAGACTACTCGAAGTCGAAACTGGCGCTGGCTATAGCGGCACTGGTGTATCTGGTGGTGCCGGCTGACTGTGTGCCTGACATCATCCCGCTCGCTGGCTACCTGGATGATATTACCGTCATCACCTTCGCCCTGAAACAACTGAGAGATGAGTTGGAGAGGTATAAGACCTCCATTCCAGCCAAAAAGGGGGACAATATGGATGGAATGGTGTTTGATGAAGCAGAAGAGATTATTGAGTGAATCGGACAAAGTCCTAGTGAAACAGGCAAGGCCTTAGTGAATCACTTCGTTAGTGAATCGGACGGAGTCCTAGTGAAACAGGCGGAGCCTTAGTGAATCGCTAAGCTATTGGGAGGAAGAGGCTTTACATTCCTCGGGATTTGAAGATGCAATCCTTGGCGTCGTTGATTTCCTGGAACTTCTTCGTGGCGGAGGCTTTGATGTCATCACCGAGGGTGGCTACACGGTCGGGATGATACTGCAAAGCGAGTTTGCGATAGGCACGGCGGACTTCATCGTCGGTGGCATCAGGACTGACACCGAGAACCTTATAGGCATCATCGAGGGTCTGACCTCCGAGGGAGAGCATCTGGTCGACAATCTGCTCGGAGAGACCGAGGGCTACGGATATCATCTTCAACGCATTGACTTCCTGCTGACCGACAGTTCCATCGGCTTTGGCTATCTCGGCAAGGTATGCTATGAGTTGCAGACACGACTCCTGGTTCATCGACATGGAGAGGTTGCGGCATGACTGCTGCACTCGCTGCCAGCACTGACCGGCGGTGAGGTGTTTACGCTCTTCGAAGATTGTCAGCAAGCGTTCATTGCATGCCTTCATGACCTGTTCACCGAAGTTCTGACGGAAGAACTGGCGCATTACTTCCATCTCGGAGTGCATGATGCGACCATCGGCTTGGATTACCTGTGCCGACAGTTCCAAGAGGGCATCGAGGAACATCTGGCGGGCACTGACCTGCGAATAGCCATTGCCTCCATTATAATTATATGTACGTGTGCGCGACTGACCGGCGTCACCCTCATAGGGTTCGTCGTTGTTGCGACTTGGGAACAGCATAGATCCGAGGAAATAGCCACACAAGGCTCCCCAGATACTGTGGGTGAAATAATAGCCCAGAAGGGCGAAAAGCCATTTCATATTAAAGCGGCCCCTTTCCCCGAGCCTTTGGCTCTTCCCTTTCCCCCTCCACTTCGTTAGGGGCAAGGGCGTTGAAATGACTCTTGGTCAGGGTTCTTTATTGTTAGTGAATAATAATTTGAACTATGATAGTTACATCTGCCATTCAAGGGTATCTAAGCCCTCCCCCATGAGGGGGAGATGGAGGAGGCTTACTTCTTCCTTCTTGCCCAGCCTTCTTCAGAGAAGTCGGGCTCCTCACCTCGGAGTTGCTTTGAGCCGCCTCGTGGCTTCTTCTTTGCCTTTACACGATCACCACCTACAACAATACCATCAGAGGCATCAAAGAACTGACGCCAGTCTTCAACCTCTGGCTGCTGACGGGCTGCTCCACGACGACCACGCTTCTGGTCACTTCGCTTCTTGTCACCTCCGAACACTTCACGACGGAAGTCGGCATTGCCTCGCTGACCACGGTCACGACTATTCTCACGCTTGCCTTCACGCTTTGGAGCACGTTCTTTCTTCGGCAGACGGGCATAGTCTTTCTTCTCATCACGACCACGCTGGCGACGGGTTGTTGCGGGTGCTTGCGACTTGTCCTCGCTCGGGTTGCAACGTACTTCAATGCCTCGATAGAAAGTGCCGTTGATGGTTGCCATCACATTCTCGGCATCTTCCTGAGGAATCTCGATATAAGCGAACTTACCATAGAGGTCGATATGTCCCACTTTCTGGCGACCGCCGAGGTGCTTGTTCAGGAACTGCATACACTCGCCCGGATAGAAGCCATTGTCCTTGCCGAGGTTGATGAACAGGCGCTCATAGCCTGCCTCCACCTCACGCGGTTCCTTCAATCCCTTGAGACGACGCTCCTCGTTCTTGACGCGCTTGGTAGATGGTTTTTCTATCTCAGGAGCATCAGCATAATATGAGAGGAAACGGCCGAAGGTCATCGACACAATCTTCTTGATGACATCCTCCTTATCGACATACTCGAAATGGCGGTTTATCTCTTCCATGAACGGAGCAATCTGCTCTTCATCGACATCCATCTTCATAATCTCGTCCATTGCCTTATAGAGTTGCTTGGTGCATATCTCCTGAGGGGTTGGAAGAGTGCCATCGACAAACTCCTTGCCGATGACCTTCTCTACATTCTTCACCTTGAACTTCTCCTTGGTGTGGATGATAGAGATGGATGTTCCGTTCTTGCCTGCACGACCGGTACGGCCGGAGCGATGGGTGTAGGACTCGATATCATCAGGCATGCCATAGTTGATGACATGTGTGAGGTCATCGACATCAAGACCGCGAGCCGCCACATCGGTAGCCACGAGGAGTTGGACGGTATGCTGACGGAATTTCTGCATTGTCTGGTCGCGTTGCGGCTGTGACAGGTCGCCATGGAGCGACTCGGCATTATATCCGTCCTTTATGAGTTTGTCGGCCACCTCCTGTGTTTCGAGTTTTGTGCGGCAGAAGATGATTGCGAATATCTTTGGGTAATAGTCAACCACTCGCTTCAAGGCAAGATATTTGTCCTTGGCGTGAACGAGATAATAGATATGGTTCACATTCTCAGCACCCTCGTTGCGCGAGCCCACCACAATCTCCTTGTAATCGCCAAGATAGCCCTTTGCCACTTGCTCCACCTCGCGACTCATTGTTGCCGAGAAGAGCAGTTTGCGACAGTCGGCAGGGAGCGATTCCATGATTTCATTGATACTGTCCTGGAAACCCATGTTGAGCATCTCGTCGGCTTCGTCGAGCACAATATTGCGGACATTCTCAAGGTTTGCCACACCACGGTTTTTCAAGTCGATGAGTCGTCCTGGGGTTGCAACAATTATCTGCACACCATGTCGCAAAGCACGAATCTGCTGTTCCATACCTGTACCGCCATATACTGGTACTACATGTATTCCCGGCATATATTTCGAAAAGTCCGTAAGGTCGTCGGCAATCTGCAAGCAAAGTTCACGTGTTGGCGAGAGGATAAGCACTGAAGGATTGTTGCTTATCTCGGTGATGGACTGCAACACTGGGATGCCATAGGCGGCAGTCTTGCCGGTACCCGTCTGGGCAAGGGCAATGAGATTGTCGGGATTTTGCAAGAGGAACGGAATGACCGCCTCCTGGATAGGCATAGGATAGGCAAAGCCCAACTCTTCGATGGCCTTGCGGATGGATTGATTGACTCCTAATTGTTCGAATGTCATATTTGATTTTTGACTTCTTTTTATATATTGTTGATAAATTGTCAGCAAAGATACGCATATATTGCGAGAAACCATCTCTTATTCTTGGCATTTTCGCCAAAAAGGATTAAATTTGCGACATAAATTTACTATTACGAAACCCAAACTGCGATTTTCTTATGAAAAAACTGTTACTTCCGCTATGTCTTCTGATGATTGCCATCAGCATGCAGGCCCTTGAAGTGAAGAACCTCAGAACACAGGCTACAATCAATCCTATCGGTATTGACATTCAGTCGCCTACCCTATCATGGATGCTCGAAAGCAACCAGCGAGGGGTGATGCAGACATCATATTCCGTACGTATTGCCACCGATGCCGACTTCGCCAATGTCGTATGGGAGTCAGGACAGGTGGACAGCGACCAGAGTAGTGATGTGCAGACCTCGTTTGCTCCGGCTGCCCGTACACGCTACTACTGGCAGGTGAGCGTTACCGACAACAAAGGCAATACAGCCACATCGACCGAGAAGGCTTATTTCGAGACCGGACTGATGGGTGCCGACGGTTGGGGTGCAACAAAATGGATAAGGGCTACGAAGAACCCACAGGGATATGTAGCACCTGAGGAGATAAAGAACTACGAGATGTCGGTGGAGTTTGACATCCGTTCGGTATCAGCCGGTGTGATATTTGCTGCCAAGGACCACAACAACTACTATATGTGGCAGGTGAACCTCGAGCAGAGCACTCCTCGCCTGCGTCCTCACCAGTGGGCTGGTGGCAATCCAGCACTCCTTGCCGAGAAGAACATCACTGGTGTGGCAATACACACTGGCGAGAAGCATGTGATGAAGATTGTGGTGACGGGCGGCAACAATGCTGTGACATATATCGATGGTGTTCAAGTGGATTCGCGCACGGGCGACTTTGCCTATGGCGACTTCGGATTCCGCGAGGACTATGCAAGCATTGGTGATGAGTCGGCATATTTCGATGATTTCGTAGTGACTGCCGGAGAGAGCACTCTGCTGTCGGAGGATTTCGAGACAGAAGATGTGATGTTCACCAACGGTACTGTCACCAACGGTCGTTTCCTCGTTGTTGGTCGTGGCACATACGCATGGCAACGCGACAAGAGCGAGAAGGTGAGATATGATGTGGATGTTGACATGACACTCATTCGCGATAACGCTTCAATATGTTTCTCTGCCACCGGCGAGAACACATATATGATGTGGGCTATCAACACTTATAATATGAGCACTCCTGTTGTGCGCAGACATGTGTATAACAACTCAACCGACCCTGTTTACAGTGACACACAGATTCCGTTCTCGAAGAGCGACCTCATAGGAAAGCCTCATCACATAAAGATTGAATGTGAGAGCCCATACGTTCGCACATATATCGACGGGCAACTTGTGGACACATATACCGACAATGGTGTACTGGCAATAGGCGATCTCGGTTTCCGCGTGTATTGCAGCAACAACGGCACAGAGAACGAGCAGGCATATTTCGACAACCTCGTGATGACAACTTATGATGCTGCGGGCAATGCATCGACATATATCAGTGAGGACTTCGAGGGTGAGAGCAATATCTTCAGTGCCGATAATGTTCAGTCGTACGAGGGCAGCCGCCAATTGTTTATGTCGGCTCCAAGCGGCAACACATTCCGCCTGATGCAGAACGAGGGAAGCGTGATGCCTGGTGCTCCGATGGTGAGAAAGGAATTCGGAGTGGATGGTGCCATCAAGTCGGCACGACTCTATGCCAGCGGTCTTGGTGTTTACAATGTATATATAAATGGTACGCGCGTAGGACAGACCGATGATGACGGCAACACATTCCAGGACGAGTTGAAGCCTGGTTCGACCGATTTCAAGAAGACAGTTTTCTACACCACTCACGATGTCACATCACTGCTTCATGCAGGACAGAATGCCATTGGTGCTGAGGTAACCTCGGGCTGGTGGAACGGTGGTGTGGCTCATGGCGAGTTCGGCAACCACGACTGCGCTTTCCGTGGAGTGATCATCATCACCTACGAGGACGGTCACGAGGCAATGGTCAATACCGACCTCACATGGACCAGCAACACCAATGGTGCATTACGCAAGGGCGACATCTACAATGGTGAGAGTTATGACGCACGATTGGAAAGCAACTGGAGCGAGGCAGGATACGATGATGCTGATTGGTTTGCCGTGGCTGAGAGCAAGGATTTCAAGGGCGAAATCATCAGTTTCGAGGGACCAGCCATAAGAGTGGTTCCTGAGTTGGACCGCCTGCCAAAGGAGATAAACGTGTATGAAGGTGTGACAAACAACGGCAAGACTCATGGTGCACTGAACAAGATTCAAAGCATCAGTGGCGACGGTACTATCACACTCAAAGCCGGACAGACTGCCATCTACGACTTTGCACAGAATGCTGCCGGATGGGTGAAGTTCACGGCAAAAGGCAAGCGTGGCACAAAACTGCGTTTCCGCTTCTCAGAGATGCTCAACACCACTGGTGATGCCGGTCGTGGAGATGACGGACCGGAAGGTTCGCTCTACCTGATAAACCTGCGTAGTGCCGAGGCTTCACTCCACTACACACTCAAAGGCACTGCCGAGGGCGAGACATTCCATCCTACATCGACATACTACGGATTCCGCTATATAGAGATTACCACCAGCAGTGATGTGGAAATATCAAATGTTGTGGGCGAGACCGTCACATCGGCAATGACCGAGAAGTCGTCGTTGGAGACAAGTCATGCAGATGTGAACCAACTGTACAGCAACTGTATGTGGGGACAGCGCTCGAACTTCGTCAGTGTGCCTACCGACTGTCCACAACGCGACGAGCGACTGGGATGGGCTGCCGACACACAGGTATATTCGCTTGCCGGAATGTACAATGCCGACTCACGCACCTTCTACAAGAAATGGATGCGCGATATGCGCGACTCACAACGTTCTGATGGTGCCTACCCACATGTGGCTCCATTCTCATGGAATGTAGGTTACGGCCACTCGGCATGGGCTGATGCAGGTATCATAGTGCCTTGGAAGATTTACCTCATGACCGGCGATGAGGAGGTTCTGCTGGATAATATCGACTCAATGGAGAAGTATATGACATTCCTCGGTCAGCAACACGAGGACGGCTACACCTATGTGGGTGGCGGTACGATGTATGGCGACTGGCTCTCGTTTGCCTCAACCGACAACCGTTATATCTCGGTATGCTATTATGCCTACGATGCTCAACTGATGGAAAAGATGTGCCAGGTGCTCACAAAATACAACAACAAGTATTCGCGCAAGGCTACAAACTACCACAACCGCTTCGAGAGCATTAAGAAAGAATGGCAGGAGAGATATTTGAAAGCCGACGGTACTCCTAAGTTCGACACCCAGTGTGCATATCTCATGGCTCTTCGCTACAACCTCCTACCTGACGAGGCTTCGATTGAGGCAACAAAGGTGGCATTGCAGAGAAACATCAGCAACAATGGTGACAAGCTCACTACCGGATTCCTCGGTACGGCCATCCTGAACCACACACTGACACAGTTTGGTATGGACGACGAGGCATTCACATTGCTCTTACAGCGTGACTGCCCATCATGGCTCTATTCTGTTGACCAGGGTGCAACAACCGTTTGGGAGCGTTGGAACTCATACACCATCGCCAATGGTTTCGGTGATCCGGGCATGAACTCATTCAACCACTATGCTTACGGAGCCATCTCGGAATGGATGTTCCGCTATATGGCTGGTATTGCCCCTGATGAGGAGAACACCGGTTTCAAGCATATCATACTGCAGCCAAGTACTGACACCCGAAAGGATATCCACCACAACCAGCAACGCATCACTTGGGTGGATGCCTCATTCTGGTCGAACTATGGTGATGTGAAGGCACGCTGGAACTGTGACGGTTCGGAGGAGATGACATACGATGTGACCATCCCTGCCAATACCACTGCCACACTCTATATGCCATGTTCTGATGGCGTTGAGGTTCTCGAAGGTGGCATTGCAGCTGGCGATGCCGAGGGAATAGAGTTTGTTGGCAAAGCTAACGGCAAGGCTGTATATAATGTTGGTTCGGGTACATATCAGTTCTCGACACAGGTGTCGCAGGGCATCAAGGATGTAGCTGGCATTCCTGTTACTGAAAACACATACTACAACCTCCAAGGCATTCGCATGAACAGTGATAAGGAGATGCAGAAGGGTGTGTATATCGTTAATGGGAAGAAGGTGGTGAAATAAAAAGCCCATCACTCTTTAGGGAGTGATGGGATATTTTATGGTATTATAGAAATAATCTTACTGGATTTCAGAGAGGGCTTTTGCCAGCTCTTCGAGATTGCTTACCGAGATTATCATTCGGTGGTAATCGCCACGGATCATGCCCTTTGCCTGAAGGTCATCGAGGAGGGCGATGGTGGAATCCCAGAAGCCTTTCATATTGTAGAGAATGACCATCTTCTGATGATAACCGATGGTCTTCGATGCTGCAACGGTGAACACTTCATCGAGGGTTCCGACACCTCCCGGCAATGCCACAATGATATCGCTCTGCATGAGCATGATATCCTTACGGTCGGAGAGATTATCAACAGGGATATGCACATCAAGGCATGTTGCCTCAGTGCCTCTCTCCTCGATGATGCGAGGCACCACACCGATGGCCATCCCACCATTGTCGTGGACAGCATGACCGATGGTCTTCATCAGTCCCATATCACAACCGCCATAAACCACTGCATGACCGTTCTCAGCCATCCAACGGCCCAACTCTTCGGTCATTGTGAAGAAGTCAGGATCGATATTGTTGTTTGCTGAACAGAAGATTCCTATTTTCATAATGTCTGGGTTTTAGCGAATTCGTTTGACACATAATTATATATACTCTTGCAACAGTCGGCAGCAAACTGCTGGGCTGTTGACAGAAGTTGCTCCCACTGGCTGGCAGTGAGTCCTGCCTCGAGGTCAGCATGCATGATGCCCATCTTCATGAGGGCGAAGAGGAATCCGGCATTGAAGTTATCGCCGGCACCGATGGTTGAGACGGTGTCCACCACAGGTACAGCCACCTCTGTACGCATGGCGTTCTGACCGAATGCCACCACCGGATTGCTGCTGTCGGTATAGATGAAGTTCTTTGTATAGAACGATATCTCGGCACGATACACCTTGTCGGCATTGTCCATGCCATAGAGCAGAGAGAAATCCTCGCTGCTTCCACGGACGATATCCGCAAATTCAAGGTTCTCCATGATGTTTGGTGCAAGTTTCACCTTCTCCTGGGCATGCGACGGACGGAAGTTGACATCATAATAGATTATTGCCCCATGGTCCTTGGCATAACGAAGGAACTCTACCACCTGTGGGCGCACCTCGGGCTTTATGGCATAGTAAGAACCGAAGAGGATGATGTCATCCTCGTGGATTTCCGGATAGTTGTAGTCGGTGGAACCTGAAGCCGGAGTGCGATAGAAGGCATACTCGGCATCGTTGGCTTCATTGAGGAAAGCCAGCGACACTGGTGTCTTGCATCCTACGGGAGTGACCATATAATCGGTGTTGACACCATTCTGACGCATGAAGTCGAGGACATACTGCCCCACCCTGTCGTTGCCCACTTCACTGAGGAGTACCGGCTGGGCTCCACATCGCCCTAACGAGATGAGGGCATTGAAGATGCTACCTCCCGGCACGGCTCCGACAGGCTGGTTGTCCTTGAAGACAATATCGAGGATGGTTTCACCTATTCCAATTATACGCCTCACCCCCTCAAAAAGAGGGGAGTGATTTGCTTTATCTTGGTTATTATTCATCAAGTATTTCTTTATGAAATCAAAGATTTCGGGGGGCAGTTACTTTGCGTCGATCTCCTTGATGAGACGATCAGCATGGCC
>JAZQOD010000075.1:0-2384 GCA_045627685.1 Prevotella sp.
TTCAGTTTGGGCGTTAAGAGCTGGCTCTTATAAGCACAAAGTGGAAGTGTAGCATCAGGGGCTGGTAGGCACCCATCCTCTTAATGGGGTTTATCTTTGTTTTTGTTAATCCATCTGTCACGGAAAGTTAAATGTGATTTCACGATAGATGTGCCAAAATCACGGTTCCACTTCCCCAGATGGTCTCCTAACCATTTCCCGTTATCAATGCCCATAAATCGGCTAAGGGTCTGACAATCAGGGGATATGGATGTTCCGGCAGTTCCCATAATTGTCAACAGTAATTGTTGTATGTGATAAAATTAGTATATTTGCAGAAGAAATCAAAATCACGTATATATGAAAACAAAAAATCTGTTTTTGTGCTTGCTGTTGCTGATGTTGTCATCGCAGAGTTTTGCACAGACCATCTACAAAACCGCCGACTACGAGTGGCGTGGCAACCAGTTCATTCAGGGTAAGATGAAGGCAAAGGCAAACAGTGCCACCGACATCACCAGCAACTACACCAGCGAGTGGACATCTAACGCTCCGAACTTCATGCCGGACATGCCTACCGGTGTTGATCCAGAGCACTGGACATTGAAACTCGACATCTCGCATCTGCCACACTACACCTCGAGCCTGGTCATCGACAATGCCCTTTTCAATATGAGTCTTGAGGAAAGCGAGAAAGCCATCGAACCGGATTCAACCTATCGAACAGGCGTATATTGGGGAGGCGTATGGACCCGCGATGTGTCGTATTCCATCCTTCACTCCCTCGCACAGTTATGCCCTGAGGTGTGCCGCAAGTCGTTGCTTGCAAAGGTAAATGCCAACAATCGTATCATCCAGGATACAGGAACCGGCGGTGCATGGCCTTGCTCAACCGACCGCGTCACATGGATTCCTGCAGCGTGGGAGGTATATCTCACCACCGGTGACAAGGAGTGGCTCGACCGTATCTTCCCTGTCATCAAGAACACCATCGAGGACGACCGCCTCGTGGCTTACGACCCAGAGACGCAACTCATGCACGGTGAGACATCATGGCTCGACTGGCGTGAGCAGGAGTACCCTACATGGGCGCAGCCTGTTGATATCTATAACTCTGAACCGATGGCAACAACTGCCGTTCACTACCGCTCTATCCGTATCCTTGCTGAGATATGCCGTCTGGAAGGACAGATGGAGTGGGCAAAGAAGTACGACCGCTGGGCTGACGAACTCAAGGAGGGTATGAACAAGAACCTATGGATGGCTGATAAGAACCTCTATGCCATCTATCTCTATGGTCGCAACCACCTTGTGCAGCACCCACAGATGGAAATCCTCGGCGAGGCGTTCGCCATTCTCTGGGATATCGCCGACGAGAACCGCCAGAAACTTATCAGTCAGGCAATGGTGAGCGAGCCTTTCGGAACTCCTGACTTCTATCCAAACCTCCGCGACCAGTATCCTTATCACAACGATGCCATGTGGCCATTCACACAGGGCTATTGGATGAAGGCGCAGGCGAAGGCTGGCAACGAAGAGGGTGTGCTTCATGCCATCTCTTCTATCTACCGTCTGGCAGCAATGACTCTCACCAACCTCGAGAATATGGTTATCTATGACGGCAACGACAAAGGTCTGCCTATCAACTCACCACGACAGTTGTGGGGCGTGGCAGCCGACATCGCTATCGTACCAAATATCTATTTCGGTGTGAACTATGAACTCGACGGTATCCACTTCCGTCCGTTTGTGCCAAAGGCGTTGAAGGCAACCCGCCAGTTGTCTAACTTCAAATACCGTGATGCTGTGCTGAACATGTCGATTACTGGTTTCGGCAACGAACTGAAATCATTCAAGGTCGATGGAGTAGAGTCGGCACCATTCCTGGCAGCCGATTTGAAGGGCGAGCATACCATCGAGATGGTGCTTGCCAACCGCCAGCCTGCTCCGATGAAGATGACAATGAAGGAGAACGCCTACCAGCCACTCACTCCGAAGACTGCCATCGAAGCAGGAAAACTCACCTGGCAGGCAGAGGAGGGAGTCGAGGATTATGTCATCATGTGTGATGGCAAGGACCTTGCAACGGTTTCTGGTCAGGGCACCCTCGCTTACACCCTCGCAAAAGCCGGCGAATATGCTGTCGTTGGTGTCAGTGCCGATGGCTATCGCGGATACATGAGCGAACCTATCACATATAACGCTCCGGTAAAGACCTATGAGGTGGAGCAGTACGCCCTGCCATTCAATCCAAAGCGTAAGGCAGTGAAGGAGAGTGTTGGCGGTGGTAGTGGTGCTGTTGGTGCGGCTATGGCTCGCGGTGAGGTACCAACCCTTGAGGGCGTGGATATCAGCGGAGCCAACGGTAATGTGGCAATGATAACACGCAACGAGAATATCCTCAT